>JAYTBZ010000393.1:0-5233 GCA_043736705.1 Flavobacterium sp.
AATGCCGGGTTTTTCTTGTAAGGCGCTAGGATTAGGTTTTTTATTTGGCAAAACTATTTTTTAGAATAGTAAAAATAATAAAAACTATTTTGAATAGACTGTCATTTTCTTAAAATGTCATTTCATTTTGATGGTTCCTCTTTTGCGGAAGATATATCATAAATTATATTTTTTTGAATTCATTTATTTCTTATTAGTCAATATATTTGCTGTATTATGACCAATTTCATCCTAATCGTTGTTTTTTTATTGCTAGGTCTTATTTTGCAGCGTGTAAAATGGTTTCCAACACATGTCTATACTTTTTTAAATAAGATTGTAATTTATATTTGTCTTCCGGCTTTGGCTTTATATTATATTCCAAAAATAAAATGGAGTAATGAATTGTTATTCCCAATAGGGGTTGCTTGGATTGGATTTATAGTGTCGTATTTGTTTTTTAGTTTTTTAGGAAAGCGGTTGGGATGGTCTAAAAAACTAATTGGTTGTTTAATTTTAACTGCCGGTTTGGGGAATACGTCCTTTTTAGGTTTTCCAATAATTGAAGCGTTATATGGAGAAGAAGGTTTGAAAACGGCTATTTTAGTCGATCAACCCGGTTCTTTTGTGGTGCTGTCTACTTTAGGAATTTTGGTGGCGACTGTTTATTCGAGTGGTAATCCCAATGGTTTTCAAATTGCCAAAAAGATTTTTCTTTTTCCACCATTTATCACTTTTTTAATTGCTTGCGTGATGAATATTCTGAATTTTGAATTTCTGGATTTTGCGCAATCGGTGTTTAAAATAACTGGTAGTTTTGTAACGCCATTAGCCTTGTTATCCGTGGGCTTACAATTGCGTTTTGATCGAAAAAGTCAGCATTGGCGCTTTTTGGGATTAGGTCTATTATACAAACTAATTTTGACGCCCGCACTGATTTACGTGTTGTATGTTGTAATTTTGCAGCAGCATTCAAAAGTGATCCAAGTTTCAGTACTAGAATCGGCAATGGCACCTATGATTACCGCTTGTATTTTGGCTTCTACACACGGATTGAAACCACGGTTGAGTAGCATGATGATTGGTTTTGGAATCCCATTGTCGTTTGTTACATTGTTTTTTTGGTATTTTTTGGTTCAGTTTATTTGAATGTTTTAATGCGAGACTTGTTCGCAAATCACTTACCTACTTTATTACACTATGAATTCAACCGTAGATACATCCTCAAACACTCATACTAGTCCTATTGCGCAGCAAACCATTTATTCGATATTATTTTCGATTGCTTTTGCTCATTTATTAAACGATTTATTGCAAGCAGTTATTCCTGCGGCATATCCCATTTTAAAGCAAAATTTTAATCTAACCTTTACCCAAATAGGTTTAATTACCTTGGCGTATCAGCTGGCAGCTTCGATCTTGCAACCGTTAGTGGGTTTGTACACCGATAAAAGACCTAAACCTTTTTCTCAAATTTTCGGGATGTTATTTACTTTGTCTGGAATCGTTAGCTTATCCTACGCAGGGAGTTTTGAAATGATTCTTGTTTCTGTGGTTTTGGTTGGTATTGGTTCCTCTATTTTTCATCCAGAAGCGTCGCGAATTTCTTTTTTGGCCTCAGGCGGAAAGCGGGGATTAGCGCAGTCTATTTTTCAATTGGGTGGCAATGCAGGAACAGCAATTGGTCCTTTGTTAGTGGCACTAATAGTAGTGCCTAATTCGCAATTTTATATCATTTGGTTTGCCATTGTGGCATTAATCGGATTACTAGTTTTAAGCCAAATTGCAATCTGGTATCAAAGCCACTTGAGCTTAAGAAGCACCAAAAAAGCAGTAATAGACTTGCCCAATCTGTCTCAAAAAACGATTGTAATCTCGGTGAGTATTTTAATGATTTTGATATTTTCGAAATTCTTTTATATGGCAAGTATGTCAAGTTATTTTACTTTTTACCTCATAGAAAAATTTGGATTATCGGTGCAAGATGCCCAATTTTATTTGGTTTTATTCTTGGCCTCTTGTGCCGTTGGAACTTTGATTGGTGGACCTTTAGGCGATAAGTTTGGAAGAAAATACGTGATTTGGTTTTCTGTTTTAGGAGCTGCGCCGTTTACGCTTTTGTTGCCGTATATGGATTTGTTTTGGACCGGTGTTTTATCCGTTATCATTGGAATGATAATCTCTTCTGCATTTCCCGCCATATTAGTTTATGCACAAGAATTATTACCTAAAAAACTCGGAATGGTTTCTGGTCTTTTTTACGGCTTTGCTTTCGGAATGGGTGGTTTAGGGTCTGCTTTATTAGGAAATCTGGCGGATCATACCAGTATAACTTATGTGTATCATATCTGCGCTTTTTTACCTTTAATTGGAATCATTGCCTTCTTTTTGCCGAATTTAAAAAAGAAATAGTACTCCTTTACAGCAATTTATATTTGTCTAAAAAGTATTTTCTTGCTTCTGATACTATTTTTTATTGGTAATCAATAAGCCTACAATAATAATTCCCATACTGATAATTTGAGTTATTACGATTGCTTGATTTAGAAAAAAATACGCTAAAACGCCACTAAAAACGGGAATCAGATAATAAATCATGGCTGTTTTTGAAGTGCCAATCAATCGAATCGCTTCATTCCATAAATAAAACGAAATTAAAGAGGCGCAAATCCCCACATAACTTACAATTAGGATGGTTTTGATATCAAAATGTACTTTTTTAAAATACAGATGTTCAACAATATAAAATGGAAACAATAGTATGGTTCCAATTACAAAAACACTGAAAAGAAAGACTTTTGGGGACAATTCATCTGGCTTTTTACGGACTAAAATTGTGTAATACGCAAAAAATAAACAAGCCAAAAGCATCAAAACATCACCAATAGCAAAATTGATTTGTAGTAAAGCTTGAAACGACCCTTTCGAAATGAGTACCAAAACTCCTGTAATGATTGTTGCAATTCCTATTATTTTAATGTTTGAAACTTTTTCTTTGAAAATAATTCGACACAAAACCACTATGAATAAAGGAATGGAAATCGCAATCAAGGATAAATTGATTGCACTTGTAGTTTTACCTGCAAAATAAATCAGCGTATTAAAAATGGTGATGCCCATTACAGCTGTAAGTGTAAGGTATGCAAAATGATTCCGTATGATTTTAAAATCGTTGATACTACTTTTTAGAGCAAAAGGTGCCAATACAAGGCAAGCAACAGCCCAGCGCCAAAAGGCTAGACCAACAGGAGGAATGTGGCCTTTTATGCCGCTTGCTATGACCATATTTCCAGACCAAAGCAAGGTGGCTAATAAAGCAAATAGGATCCCTTTAGTCCTATTATTCATTATATGAGACTATTAATTTTGGCATATTGCAATAGAATAATAGTTTTAGCATCCTGCATTTGGCCAGATTCAATTCTAGCATAGGCTTCATCGAATGGCATTTCAATTACCTCAATGTTTTCTTCCTCGTGTGCTACGCCACCCCCTTCACTAACTCGCATCGATTCATCGTACTCGCCTACAAACAAGTATAAAATTTCGGTTACTGCGCCTGGTGACATGTAGGTTTCCATTACTTTAGTAACGTTTGTAATGCGGTAGCCTGTTTCTTCTTCGGTTTCCCGAATGATGCATTGTTCTGGATTGTCTTGATCCAAAAGTCCAGCGCATACTTCCAACATCATGCCCGTTAAATTCCCATTTACATAAGTAGGCAAACGAAATTGTCGGGTCAAAATGACGGTTTTTTGTAGTTTATTGTATAGTAAAATGGCAGCTCCGTTTCCTCTATCATACACTTCTCTTCTTTGGGTAATCCAAGAGTCGTCTTTTTTTTGATAATCAAATGTAATTTTGTTTAAAGTATACCAATTATTAGACAGTACTTCGGTGTTCTTTATTATGATTTTTGGATCAGTCATAAGGTTCATTATAGATTTATACTAAAAAAACGCCCTGAAATTCAGAGCGTTTAGTTGTGTTATTTTAAGATGGTTTGCTTTCTATCAGGTCCTACAGAAACTATTTTGATAGGAACTTCAACTTCTTTTTCAATAAATTCAATGTATTGTTTTAATTCAATTGGTAATTCATCATAAGTTGTCATACCTGTCAAATCTTGTTTCCATCCTTTGAAATCTTGGTAAACTGGCGTTACATTTTCAGGTTCGATGTTGTAAGGGAAATGAGCAATTTTTTCACCTTTATAATTATATTCCGTGCATACTTTTAAGGTTTCAAATCCTGAAAGCACATCGCCTTTCATCATCATCAACTGGGTCACACCATTTACTTGTACCGCATATTTAAGGGCTACTAAATCAAGCCAACCACAACGTCTTTGTCTTCCTGTAACAGATCCAAATTCATTTCCTACACGTGCCATTGTAGCACCATCTTCGTCAAAAAGTTCTGTTGGAAACGGACCACTACCTACACGTGTTACATATGCTTTGAAAATTCCGTAAACTTCTTTAATCTTATTTGGAGCAATCCCCAAACCAGTACAAGCACCAGCAGCTGTAGTATTTGATGAAGTAACAAACGGATACGTACCAAAATCGACATCTAATAAAGAACCTTGAGCACCTTCGCATAAAATGGCTTTACCTGCTTTTTGCGCTTGGTGTAAATATTCTTCACTATCGATGAAATCTAATTTTTTTAGTTCTTCAATTGCTTCAAAGAATTCTTTTTCAAGTTCTTCAAGATTGTATTGGATGGCCACATCATAAAACTTGATCATTGCTTCATGCTTGTCAGCCAAAGCTCTATAACGGTCTGCAAAATCTTCTAATTCAATATCACCCACACGAAGACCGTTTCTTCCAGTTTTGTCCATATAAGTTGGACCAATTCCTTTTAAAGTAGAACCAATTTTCGCTTTTCCTTTAGACGCTTCAGAAGCTGCATCCAGTAAACGATGTGTTGGTAAAATTAAATGTGCTTTTCTGGAAATAATTAATTTGTTTTTGATGTCTAAATTAAATCGTTCCAGACCTTCAATTTCTTTTTGAAATACAACAGGATCAATTACTACTCCGTTTCCAATGATGTTTACAGCAGTTTTATGAAAAATACCAGATGGTATCGTTCTAAGAACATGTTTTATTCCGTCAAATTCTAAGGTGTGTCCTGCATTTGGTCCTCCTTGAAAACGGGCTATAATATCATATTTAGAAGTAAGAACATCAACAATTTTTCCTTTTCCCTCATCTCCCCATTGTAATCCTAGTAATAAATCTAC
>JAYTBZ010000394.1:0-2391 GCA_043736705.1 Flavobacterium sp.
TGCTACAGTAGTTTTTAATTCGAATTTTGATTTGGGAGTTGTTGATGCTTTGGATGATGTAAAGTCAGAAGTTAGTCTAACCATGCCAAGTAAAATAGCTTTGAGTGGAGGAATAGGAGAAGCTCGAAAGTGGCTTGTAGGAGGAAAAATTGCTTATGGTAAAACCTCTGGTCAAGCAAATGATTATAATGATCAGGCTAATGTGGGATATGGAAAATATGGCAGCTTAAGTTTAGGGGGTTATTTTATTCCAAATTACAATTCGTTTACGAGTTATGCCAAAAGAATTGTTTACAGAGCTGGTCTTAAATATGAAAAAACAGGATTAGTGATCAACAATGAGTCTATAAATGATATGGGAATGACTTTTGGTTTGGGACTGCCAATAACAGGGACTTTTTCGAATGTAAATTTTGGTTTCGAATTAGGGAAAAAAGGGACTACAAAAGCAGATCTTGTTCAGGAAAACTATGCAAATTTAAGTGTGAGTTTCTCACTTAACGACAAATGGTTTGAAAAACGAAAATTCAACTAGTAACAAGAATTGGTACCACTGCCAGTTGTCTATGTCAAGTTTAGCATATGACTTTAGCTCAAAAAAAGTATATCAAATTAGTTGTCACGGTATTTGCCGTGACACTGTTTTTTGGGTGCGAAAGTAATTTTAAGGAAATTCAAAAAATTAACTTCTCCGAGTTTGTTCCTGGTAGTGATGCAGATATGGTAAATTTAAAGTACACCGACTCAGGCAGAATTACAGCCATTTTGGTTAGTTCTAAAATGTTAGATTATACCAGTGTTGATTTTCCTTTTACGGAATTTCCAAAAGGGATTGATGTCACTTTATTCGATAAAAAGGCAAAAAAAACATTTATAAGATCTAATTATGCGATTTCCTACAAAGGTACCAACATTATTGACTTGCAAGGAAAGGTAAAAATTTCAACTGAAGATGGTAAAACCTTAGAGACTGAGCAATTGTATTTTGATCAAAAAAACGAATGGTTTTTTACAGAAAGAAAATTTAAATTATCAGATCCCAAAGGAGCTTCTAATGGGCAAGGAATTGATTTTAGCAAAGACTTTAAAGTGATAAATTCCCAAAAAATAACTGGCGAAATACAATCTGCCGATTAACAAAAATACATTATGAATTACTTAAAATATACACAATACGTTTATCTGGTTTTTGGCGGTTATTTTATCTACGACGGAATTACTAAATTGAACGATCCCTCAGGTACTTTTTGGTTGAGTTTCATGATCGCAGGATTGGCCATTTTTATGTTTTTCTTTAGACGGAAATTTGCCAAAAAATTTGAAGATCGAAACAAAAAATCCTAATAAATAGAGTTTAGCATTACCATATAGTGTCTAATGATAATTTTTTTAGGGATAGAGATATGCTTTGTCTCTTCCAATAAAATGTATCTTGAGATTGAAAAAAACATAAGATAGTTTCGTTTCAAAAATTTTGACAAAACTTACTGGAAAACCAACTAATTGTATAGTTACTATGCTTGTTGGAAATAACATAGCTACGGCGGTCTATGTTTTTTTAAAGGCAAACAAGCGCTACTTTAGTTGACGAATTTGTCATTTTATTTTCAAATGGATTAATTCTATTGCCGCAAATCGTAGTTTCGATATTGGCGATTTTAATGATAGCGACGTTTTATATTGGATTTAAAGATTTTATAGTACAAAATTCTTTAAAACGCATTAGAATTTCCAGGTGTAAAAGCAAGAAATGCAAGGAGTCCGCGTATTGTGCTTGTTGCTGTAGATCTTTTGATTTTATCGAAAATCGTAAAGAATTGTTCATGCTGTCAGGCTATTCAAAAATGGTAGTCTATCAAAATTCGCTAAACGATATTAATGAGTATGTGTATTCATTTGATTTGTTCCCGAAACCATTTTCATAAAGAATCCTGTAAACTTGCTGACGAAAAAAAGTAAAAGTGTAGCAACAGTTGTAAACGAATACTGCGTAACCGCATAGATAATAACTGTTTAGTACCTTTTAGATGAACTTTAGTGAAAGACTTGACTTATGGATCTTTTAGTTTTACTACGCGACTAAACGTAGAATATTTAACAGCAATTACAAGTTTACTATTCTAGAAAGTGATTCCTATGAAACGCTTGGAGGTTTTATGGTCGATTTCACAAAAGAAATACCTCAAAAAGGTGCGGTGATTACCATTGATAGCTATCATTTTATCATTGAATAAGCCACAAATAAGAAAATAGAATTAGTAAAAATGATACTGCAGGAGTGTTTTTTTTTAGTAAAATAAAATTTCTTGCAAAATAAAACGCTACTAGTATAATTATTAATTAGATAATTGTATTTTCGCAAACTGATTATAAAAATTAACAACAAAAAAA
>JAYTBZ010000395.1:0-2391 GCA_043736705.1 Flavobacterium sp.
TGTAAATAGGCTAAAATGAATCCTTCTTTCCCGTCTAGAAATCCTAATTTCAAAATATATTTTTTTATAAAAAAAGCTGTTGGGAGAAGGAAGAAATGATAAGCATTAGGTCTTACTTTTTTTTGATAAAGTTCTCGTGCCTCTTGCTTACTAAACAAATTGAGTCTCTCATTATAAGCATCAAAATTTTTGTAAGGGTAATGATTACTATAATTTTTTAAAACAGCCGTTTTTCCTTGTATAATGAGTTTTTCGGGAACTAAACTTTCGTTATAATAACATGATTGCTTATTAAAAACCCGAATCGATTTTTTAGAGTTACAACCTCCAAATCCCATTTGTTTTCCCATAAAATGGAAATTACTTTTCACATAATATGCTGAAAAATTATTTCCAGAGCTAATTGTCATTTGAATTTCTTCAGCAAGTTCTGGAGTGACATTCTCATCTAAATCAAAAAAGAGAACCCAGTCGTTATTGGATTGTTGTAGTGCAAAGTTACGTTGTGTTGCAAAATCATCAAAAGTTCTTTGAAATACTGTAACACCCAATTCTTTTGCAAGGGCAACAGTGGTATCAGTACTGTAGGCATCGATAAAGATAATTTCATCAGCAAAAGATAAACTTTGAACATATTTTTTTACGTTCTCTTCATCATTCAAAGTGATTGCCAATGCAGTTATTTTTGGTTTCAAATTTTTTTCTTTAGGATGAGGCATGAACGAGGCAAATGTAATAAATTTACAACTGTATTTTTACAAAAAAAGCAAATGGCACGATTACCTATTTTAATGTATCATAATGTTTCCCTAAAGGAATTAGAAAGTAATGGTCTTACCATTTCTATTCAAAAATTAGAGAATCAATTTCGCTATTTAGTAGAGAATAATTTTGTTTCTTTTCATCTTTCAGAATTAGAATCGCTGTCAACCATTCCACCCAAAAGTGTCGTGCTAACATTTGATGATGTGACTGAAAATCAGCTTTTTTATGCGTTCCCTTTACTCGAAAAATATAATTTGAAAGCTACTTTCTTCATCCCATTTCGATACATTGGCAAAGCTGATTTATGGAATCAAGGAAAAGAAAAAATTATGTCGGTTCAAGACTTAAAAAGCCTTAGTACTAGAATAGAATTTGGTCTTCATTCTTATGCTCATGGCAAATATGATTCAATGTCAGCTACTGAAATTAATGAAGATTTTGAAAAATGTTTTCAGATAATTAAACAAAATGATCTAAAAGTATATCATGCGCTAGCTTATCCTTACGGTAATTTCCCAAAAAAGAATCCAAAAAATGCAAGTTTCAAAACTATTTTAGAAAACAACAACATCAAAATGGGATTGCGAATTGGAAATAAAGTCAATAAATTTCCGTTTAAAAATAGGTATAAAATTATGCGAATTGATGTGAAAGGCGAGGACAGCTTACTGCAATTTAAATTAAAATTACGTTTTGGAAAATTGAAATTATTTTAGACCTTTTTCGATTAAAATTATTTTTGCATAGCGAGAAAAAACTCCATAAGCATTGACGCTAGCTAGAGCCAAACCTGGAATTCCATCCATAAAACCTCTTTTTAAAATATAGGACGAAAAAAAGCGGTAGAAAGGTTTAAATATCAGATGAAAGTAGGTTGCTTTTTTCCCCTTATCAAAAGATGTTTTTGCTTGAAACCAAGCATAGGAATCTTTTTTCTGTAATAAATTTGCTAATCCTTTATAAGTGTAATGAATCATGAAATTTTTTAGTATTCCAATACTACCTTCTACGTGTAATTTTTCATGAACATCTCCTGTGAAATAAATGTTTTGGTTTTTTACCAGACGAACAACTTTATCTACTTTGTGGTATAAAAAACGATTCATATAAAAATGGGGAAAACAAATTTTATAACCAGCATGTTTACCCTCTTTGATTACTGATAGAATTTCTAGCTTGAGCTTTTGAGTTACTCGTTCATCACCATCCAGAAACAATATCCAATCTCCCGATGCAGACGAGATGGCATGATTTTTTTGATTCGAAAAGTTGTCAAATTTACGTTCAAGCAAAGTACAGCCTAAAGCGATTACTTTTTCCCTTGTACCATCAGTACTGAAAGAATCAATTACAATAATTTGATCTGCAAAATCGATCGATTTTATAGCGTCTTCAATATAATTAATCTCATTATAGGTAGGAATTATGACCGAAAGTGTACTCATTATTTCTTTTTAAGAAAAACAAAATTAACAAATTTGCGTTACCTTTGTAGCATTATGCAGAAGAATATTTCAGTAATTATAAGCACATACAATTCGACCGAATGGCTTAAAAAAGTGATTTGGGGCTACAATACGCAAACCTATCGCAATTTTGAAATGGTCATAGCTGACGATGGTTCTC
>JAYTBZ010000396.1:0-5211 GCA_043736705.1 Flavobacterium sp.
CTCTCCACTTAATTTTAGAAGAATTCTTTTGTATTTCATGTGTGTGTTGCGTTGATTCGTGCAAATATAGAATTTTCTTTTTTTCTAAAATACTGTTGCCGAAATTTTATAAACTTAGTTTTTCGAACGATTTTTTTGCGGCTTCATAGCCAATATTAAAAACGGCATTCATCTTTGTTTTATTGGTCTCGAAAGTACTGTAGAAGCACAAATCTTTTGGTTCAATAACCCAATCACAAATATTAAATTTTTGAATGTTTGAATTTGCTGAAAGAATATCAAAAGCTCTGGTAGTTACTGCTTTGATGGAATTTAAATCTTTGGCTTCAATTTTTTGAATCGGACTTACATAAACGCCTATAACAGTCTCACATTGTCCTTGAAGAATATCAGTAGGAAAGTGATTCAATATCCCGCCGTCACTGTATATTTTCCCATTAATTTCATAAGGAGATAATATTCCCGGAAATGCTGAGGACGCTAAAATAGCATCGATAATTTTTGTTTCTGGATCAAATATTTTTAATTTTCCTCGCACCATATCAGTTGCAGTAATTTGAATCGGGATTTTTAAATCGGCTAATGTGGCATCTTTAAAAATATTGTGAAAATAAGGCTTAAATGATTCAGAGTCAATTAATCCTGCTTTTTTAAAGGTTAAATGTTTCCAGTGAAAAAAATATATTGATTTAAAAAATTCTAAGATTTCTTCGGGAGTTTTGCCCCAAGCATACATCGTTCCCACGATAGAACCCGCACTGGTTCCGGCTATTTGAGATGGTCGAATGTTTTGTTCTTCAAGAAATTTAATCACTCCAGCATGGGCAATACCTTTTGATCCACCACCAGAAAGTACTAATCCTATTGATTTTGTTTTTAAATCCATTTTTTTTTATTTCGGTTAAAATTACTCTTTTTACCGAATTGAAAATATCATCCATTCGATTACTACGCTATTTTTATGATAACTTTGTAAAAACAAATACATTATTATGAAAACAGCAGTAGCCAAAGCATTATTCAATAGTCACTCGTATCAAGAATATAGAAAACTAATTTCCGACTTGTTGCTTGAAGGAAAGTCAACGGGTAGCGAACAATCCGAGGACTTAAAGCATTACAGCGAGTTGAATGATACACGTATGAACCGATTGGATAAAACCATTACCATCACCGACGACAATATTCAAAAAATAAAAGATTTAAAGGGTGAATATATCTGGTTAGTAATTTCAGAGGGATGGTGTGGTGACGCAGCCCAAATACTTCCTATTATCAATAAAATGGCAATTGATTCGGACAATATTGAGTTAAAGATTGTACTTCGTGATGAGAATGAGGATTTGATGAAATTGTTTTTGACTAATAATAAAAAATCAATACCAATAGTGATTGTAATAGATAAAGCAACTGGAGGAGATATTGCAAAATGGGGACCTAGACCTAAAGGTGCTACCGATTTAATCACAGATTATAAAAATGAGTTTGGCACCATTGATGAAACTGCAAAAGCTAATTTGCAATTATGGTACTTACATAATAAGGGATTAAGTGCTCAGGATGAATTAGTTAACTTGATGCTTAGTTTGGATAAATAGTATTAAAAATATCCAATACGATGCTATATTGAGGTTTAAAATGAAATAAAATGGTTTAAAACAGAGTGGCAATTGCGCATTTAAGGAACAAAATATCGAAAAGTATTGATGCTGAAGTATTGATTTTATTAGGGTTTTTAGCCAAAATATTTTTTTTCATTATTTTTAGTGTTATATTGAAAAATATTTGTAACTTTCTGACTGCCAACCAAGTCTATTGTTAATTTGCTTTTTTTATTGGTGTTTCATTATTGTTTAACAACTTAAAAAACATCACTATGAAAAATCGATTTGAAAAGATTTATGACTATCTGTCACAATTCTTATTTGGAGGAAAGCCGTTCGCTCATTATTAAGTTGCGGGCAAATGCTCAGTATTTTATAAGAGCATGGAGTAAATTATTTAACTTTAGAGAAAACACATTGCAAATTCTTTACGATCTAGAATTTGGGATGTGTTTTTGCATTTTTAGACATCCAATAAATAGAAACTGATGTGTTATATTTTTAAAAATTGTTTAAGCCAGAACTTTATAAAAATCATTGCTCTAATCAATTCTACGGAAGTTAAAATCATTATTTATTTGGGAAAGTATTTGCTTTCACAATAAAGCAGAATGAAATAGTTCGCTAGATTTTGTAATAATTTTAAAAAGTGATTGTTGAAATTCATAGTTCATTTTGCCAATCAATCCATCAGGTAAGAACCAAGATGTATTGCTGTTGCTATTTCCATCAACTTTATCACGATCCGCATTACCTTGTAGCGGAATATCTATCTCAGATTGCATGTAGGTATGATTTTTAGTTTGAGAAAAAGCACTAAAAGAGCATAACATTACAACTAATTATAGTCATAAATCATTCCTTACTTAAGGTTAGACTTTCTTCAAATGCAATGACGTCTAAACCATTTTTTACGTCATAATCTCCTATTTTGGTGCGGCGTAAAGCGGTTAAATGAGAACCCGATTGCATGGCTTTACCAAAATCAAAAGCGAGCGAACGAATATAGGTTCCTTTGCTACAAACTACTCTAAAATCAATTTCAGGAAGTGCGATTCGGGTAATTTCAAATTCGTGAATAGTAGTTTTTCTGCTTGCAATTTCAATGGTTTCTCCAGCTCTTGCGTGCTCGTACAAGCGAATACCATCTTTTTTTATAGCGGAATAAATAGGTGGTTTTTGATCAATTTCACCTAAAAACTGTTTTATGGTTTCGTGAATTAAAGCGGAATCAATATGCTCCGTCGGGAAAGTATGATCAATTTCGGTTTCTAAATCATACGAAGGCGTCGTAGCTCCTATATAGAAGGTTCCAGTATATTCTTTGGCTTGACCTTGAAGCTCCGTAATTCTTTTGGTAAATTTTCCAGTGCACACTAACAGTAATCCGGTTGCGAGAGGATCTAAAGTTCCTGCGTGACCAATCTTAAATTTCTTGGGTAGGTTCAATTTGGTAATCAGAGCCCATTTTAACTTGTTAACCGCTTGAAAGGAACTCCAATTCAAAGGTTTGTCTATGAGTAAAATTTGACCATTTAGATAGTCTTCAGCTGTTTTCAATGGGAATTATTTTAAGTATGAAAAGTAAATCAACAAAAAGATTCCTACTATTATGCGGTACCAACCCCAAGGTTTAAAACCGTATTTTTTAATAATTTCAATAAAGAATTTTATAGCTATGATGGCAACAATAAACGCAACAACATTTCCTATTAAGAATAATTGTATGTTTTCGCTAGACTTCAAAATCAATTCGTAACCTTTCATCTGCGATGTTTCGTAGGTTTTCAGGAATACAGAATAGCAGGTGACAGCCATCATGGTGGGAACCGCTAAAAAGAAAGAGAATTCCGCCGCAGCATGACGGGTTAATCCTTGCTGCATGCCGCCAATAATAGAAGCTGCTGAACGACTTGTTCCTGGCATCATGGCCAAACATTGCCAAAAACCAATGATTACTGCTTTTTTAACCGTGATATCTTCTTCTTTGCTGACGGTTGGATTTTGAAAGTGTTTATCAATAAATAACAAAACGATTCCGCCCAAAATTAATACAATCGCAATAGGAATAGGGTTTCCCAGAACAGCCTCGATTTTATCATCGAATAACTTCCCAAGAACTAAAGCGGGAATTACGGCACAAATTAGTTTGAAGTAAAAAGTAATCGCAACATTTTTTGAAGAGAAATCAAAAAATTTCCTCCAATACAAAGCAACAACAGCCAAGATGGCCCCAAATTGTATAGAAACTTGAAATAGTTTTACAAAATCGTCTTCTTGAATTCCAAAATAGGAGCTCAAAAAAACCATATGTGCGGTAGAAGAAACGGGGAGATATTCAGTTAATCCTTCAATAACTGCGATTAAAAATGCTTGTAAGGTATTCATTTAAGCTTTTTTGGGATTCTTCAAAATAGCATAAACGGTAATTCCAAACCCGATTAAAACAGTAGTTGGCGCCAATCGAATTCTTCTGAAATTAAAAATATCTTCATTGAAGACATTTGGATCTTCACTTCCTCCGCCTGCCATCAAAATAAATCCTAGAGTAATTACTCCAATTCCAATTAATAGAATCTTGTAATTTATTTTATCAAAAAGAAATTCGGGTTTTTGTTCGTTGTTTTTCATATTGTCATTGTAAGGAACGAAGCAATCTTATTCCTAATTATTTAAATTAATAAAGGTCGTCTGTTCTTAAGTTCAAGAAACGTTGTGTGGCAAAGTAGGTGCTCAACCAAGTAATCAATATTCCAATTCCTAAAACAGCTAGTAATACTAATCCTATTAAAACTTTGTCTTCTAATATTCCCAAATTTGGAAAGCTGGTTTCCACATAAATCAATACTCCAATTAATGCTAAAACGGCCAATCCAGCACCAATCATCCCTAGTTTTATGCTTCGCATAACAAAAGGTTTTCTAATAAATGATTTAGTTGCGCCAACCATTTGCATGGTTTTGATGATAAAGCGATTAGAATGTATTGATAAACGTAATGAACTATTGATGAGTAATACCGCAATAACTGCTAGGAATCCGCTGATGATTAAAATCCACATACTTACTTTTTTAATGTTGTCATTAACAAGATTTACTAATTGCTTGTCATATACAATATCCGAAATCATGGTGTTTTTACGCAACCCAGTTTCAATTTTTGCAATACTGTCCTTAATTACATAATCACCTTTTAAGTTTATGTCATACGAGTTTTGTAATGGATTTTCACCAAGAAACGTCATGAAATCTTCGCCAATAATATCGGTATGTTCTTTGGCAGCAGCTTCTTTAGTAACGTATTTATAAGTTTTTACAAAAGCACTTGATTTAAGTTCTTCACCAAAATTTTTCATAATACTGTCATTTGCTTCATTTTTAAAAAAAACAGTCATGGCAATATTCTCTTTAAAATCGTTAGCCAATTTTTTAGAATTGATGATAAAAAGCCCCAATATTCCGAGTAGAAATAGAACCAAGAATACACTTAATACTACTGAAAAATAAGAAGAAATTAAACGGCGTTTTTGAAAATTATCAAAGGAAGAACTCATAGTTTACTGAAATTATTGGGTAAAAATAATAAAGAATTTCTTTATTTAAAGTTA
>JAYTBZ010000397.1:0-11742 GCA_043736705.1 Flavobacterium sp.
ACATTTAGAAATTCCCAGGAAGGCCATAAAAAATGGTTTGCAACAAATGCCAAAACTGCTCCTACCACTGTGTCCAGAATTCGATACTGCACTAAATCACTAATATTTGGTGTAATGATTCCATAAATGAATACAACATACATGGTGACAAATGTTGCACTTATTTTGTAATTGACTTGCGTAAAATAAAATCCCAATAGCATGCAAGCAATAGAAAAAACACCAATAATGCTCTTATCGTTTACAAGGTAAAGGATTCCAAATGCGAGTATGCCTCCCAATACAGTGCCAATTAAACGATGAAAAGATCGCTCCTTCGTCAAACCATAACCCGGTCTCATGATTACAATTATGGTCAATAATATCCAATATTCATTGTGGAATGATATAAATTTACCAATAATAAAACCAGTCATTAAGGTAATGGTTAATCGCATGGAATACCTAAAAATCGTAGATGAAAAACTAAGATTTTGGGTTAAAATACTTAATGGATAGCGATGTGGCTTGAGGAATTTTTCAAGATCCTTGTCAATTCCTTTCCAATCTTGTACGCTAAAATTGTTGGATGACGCACGCTCTACAATTTTAATTTTCTCTACTTGTTTTTCAGCATATTGTAGCATTGTTGTCAACATAAAAACACCTTCTGAGGCATTTTGTTTGCCTAAGTCAATTTCATAAGCTGCAATTGAAAGCTGTAATGCATTCATGTCGTGCAACAAAGTAGATTTATAAATGTATGGTGAACTTTTCTTGACGCTTTTTGATAATTGTTTTAGATTAGTTGCTAGCGAATAGGCTAAATTTTGATAAGAGCGCAACACTTTCGGATGGTCATCAAATTTTTGGTGTAACGTATTATGATCAAATGCTGTAGATAATGCCAATTCTAAAATTTCTACTAATGAGATAAAAACAAGTAGCATTTTTCGGTTTTGATTAGAAGATCCTGAAGTGCCCTGCCCGCTTAGTAAGATATATCTTATACTTTGATGTATTGTATTAAGTTCTACCTGAAGATTGAGTTGCTTCTCGATAATAGCTTTTTTATCGGCAGCTACAGACCATAAATCGCCTCGAAGTTTTAAATATTTAGCGGTAAGTTTTATACAATCAGCAATCTGTAATTCAACATAGTGATGCGGTCTTAGATACTGAAAAATAATCGAAATAAGTAAATAGAACAGGCCACCTGAAAGAATTAAACTTGAGTGTATGACCATAGACCAACCTGTGCTGATGCTAGCAAATGCCAATGAAACGGCAACCAAACATGAAAATGAAACCATGTTGGCTCTTTGCCCATATACCGACAGCATGGCAATAAAGAAGATTAAAATCGTTAAAAAGGGATAAAAAATAAAGGGAAAGGGATAAACGATATTAACCAGAAAATGGATTCCTGATACTAAAAAAGCAGTAACTAAAATACCCTTTATTTTATGTTGAATACTGCTAGGAATATCACTTGGATATACAAAAATCGCGCCCAGAGCCATAGCAAAACCCATTTGAAAATGGCCATAGAAAGTAAAAAATAGAACAGGAATAACTGCCGCTAATGTAACTTTTAAAGCACTAGTAAAATTAGTGCTGCCGGTAATTTTTTGGATTTTGTAAAACATATACTTTTATTGGCACAAAGGTAAGGTTTGTAGGAACTATGTAAAGGATCTAATGCGGTCTTTTTGCTTAAATTTTAAATATTAGCTAATAATTAACAGAGGCTTACGCAATGTCTATTTTTTTACTATTTTTGCAAACTGAATTAATGGGATCTTTTTCATAATTACAGTAGATAATACTTAATACAAAAACAATGATTTTACCAATTATAGGTTACGGTGATCCAGTTTTAAGAAAAGTAGGCGAGGTGCTTACAGCAGAACATCCTAATTTGAAAGAAACGATTGCTAATATGTATGAAACAATGTACAATGCCAATGGTGTTGGACTTGCTGCACCTCAAGTAGGATTAGCGTTGCGATTATTTGTAATCGATACCACTCCGTTTAGCGATGATGAAGAATTAAATGATACCGAACAAAAAGCATTAAAGGGATTCAAAAGAACTTTTATCAATGCTAAAATGATTAAAGAAGAAGGGGAAGAGTGGAGCTTTAATGAAGGTTGTTTGAGTATACCTGATGTAAGAGAGGATGTGTATAGAAATCCAACAATTACAATTGAATACTGTGAGGAGGATTTTGTAACCAAAACCGAAGTTTTTGACGGATTAATCGCCAGAGTAATCCAGCATGAATACGATCATATTGAAGGAATATTATTCACAGATAAAATTTCTTCATTGAAAAAAAGATTGATCCAAAAGAAATTAAAAAACATCTTAGAAGGGAAAACCTTTCAAGAGTACCGAATGAAATTTTTTGCTAAAAAAGGGAGATAGAAAAGTAGTATCACTCTATTTTGGTATGAAATTTGGTTCTGAATTAAAACCGAATAAGTCAAATTCTTAATAATAATTACACAAAACATGAATTTAGAAAAAATATTAGCCATTTCTGGTAAACCAGGTTTATATGTATTAAAAGTGCAAACACGTACTGGGTTTGTAGCAGAGTCATTATTAGACGGAAAAAAAATCACAGTAAACTTAAAAAGTAATGTAAGTTTACTATCTGAAATTTCAGTTTATACCTATGAAGGCGAGAAACCATTAGCCGAAATCATGCAAACAATTGCTGATAAAGAAAATAAAGAGCAAGCAATTTCGCATAAAGAGGAAAACGGGAAATTGATGGCTTATTTCAAGGAAATTGTAGCAGATTATGATGAAGAAAGAGTATATCCATCAGATATTAAAAAAATATTAAATTGGTATAATATGTTGCAAGCAAAAGGATTAATTGTAGATGATGTGCCTGTAGCTGTTGAAACTATTGCAACTCCTGAAGAGGAAGTTACAACTCCAGAAACTAAGGCTCCAGCTAAAAAAGCTAAAGCAAAAAAAGAGTAATATTACTTTACAATAATATTTAATCCTGTTCAGCTATTTTCTGAACAGGATTTTTTTATTTTTACCAAAAACATTTTCTAATGAATTCAAGACAAACCCAATTACAAGCTTTCGAAAGATTATTGGACATTATGGATGATTTGCGTGAAAAATGTCCGTGGGACAAGAAGCAAACCATGCAAACATTGCGTCATCTTACCATCGAAGAAACCTATGAATTAGGCGATGCTATTTTAGACAATGATTTGAAGGAAGTTAAAAAAGAGTTGGGAGATTTGCTATTGCATATTGTTTTTTATGCGAAAATAGGAAGTGAGACAAATGATTTTGATATGTCAGATGTGTGTAATGAAATTTGCGATAAACTAATTCATCGTCATCCTCATATTTACAGCGATGTTGTGGTGAAAGACGAAGAGGAAGTAAAGCAAAACTGGGAGAAATTAAAGTTGAAGGAAGGAAAGAAATCGGTTTTAGAAGGTGTTCCAAAAAGTTTGCCTGCATTAGTAAAAGCCAGCCGCATTCAAGATAAAGTAAAAGGAGTTGGTTTTGATTGGGAGGAACCACATCAGGTTTGGGATAAGGTCCAAGAGGAATTACTAGAATTGCAAGTTGAGGTTCAAGCGGGAGATCAAGATAAAGTTGAAGCAGAGTTTGGAGATGTTTTATTTTCTATGATCAATTATGCTCGTTTTCTTAATGTCAATCCTGAGGATGCTTTGGAACGTACTAATAAAAAATTTATCAAGCGCTTTCAATATTTAGAAAGTAAAGCGGGAGATTTAGGTAAACCCTTAATGGATATGACTTTAGCTGAAATGGATATTTTTTGGGAAGAAGCGAAGAAGTTATAGTTTTCAGTTTGTTAGTAATAAGTGCTCAGATTTCAGTCCCGATATTTCGGGATTAGTATCCAGTTTTAAATAATTAATTTACCCATGTCAGAAAATAAAACCGAGTTGAAACGTTCCTTAGGATTAATAGATGCCACCAGTTTAGTTGCCGGTTCCATGATAGGATCTGGGATTTTCATTGTTACCTCCGCTATGGCAAGAGATATTGGATCTGCTGCTTGGTTATTGGTAATTTGGCTAGTAACGGGATTAATAACAGTCGCCGCCGCATTAAGTTATGGTGAATTAGCTGGAATGATGCCTAATGCTGGCGGACAGTTTGTTTATATTCAGCGTGCGTATGGAAGACTAGTATCTTTCTTATACGGTTGGACCGTTTTTACAGTAATACAAACGGGTGTTATTGCAGCGATTGCGGTAACTTTTGCAAATTATGCTGCTATTTTTTTTCCAGTTTTAGACCAAACGCTGTTTACGGTTGGTACTAGTTTTGTTTTTTCGTACCAAAAAGTATTGGCTATTCTCAGTATAATTCTACTAACCTATATTAACACTAAAGGTATTGAAAGCGGAAAAACAGTTCAGTTGATCTTTACTTCTGCAAAGTTAATTGCCTTATTTGCGTTGATTATTTTAGGATTATATGTTGGTTTTCAAACAGATGTCTTGACCAATAATTTTGCAAATATGTGGGAAGCGAGTAAAACGGTCGTGAATCCTGACGGGACAGTGACAGTGACAAAATTAATTGGAATGGCAATTTTGGGGGCTGCCGGTGCAACTATTATTAATTCTTTATTTTCTAGTGATGCCTGGAATAATGTGACTTTTATAGCTGGGGAAATAAAAGAGCCTAAAAAAAATATTCCACGTAGTTTATTTCTGGGAACTTTAATGGTTACCATTATTTATATTTTAGCCAATGTAGCATATTTGGCTTTGTTGCCCATGCAGGGAACTCCAAACGCTAGTGATACAGTAAGTAAGGGAATTATGTTTGCTAGCAATGATAGAGTAGGAGCGGCAGCCGCAAGTATGATTATGGGGAATGTAGGCGTCTTTGTTATGGCTGCATTAATTATGGTTTCTACTTTTGGTTGCAATTGCGGATTGATTCTCTCGGGAGGAAGATTGTTCTTTGCTATGGCAAAAGATGGATTGTTTTTTAAACAAGCTACGGAATTAAATAAAAATCAAGTTCCAGCTAAAGCATTATGGGTGCAATGTATTTGGGCTTGTGTGCTTTGTGTATCTGGAAAATTCGGAGATTTACTGACCTACGCTACCTTTGCATCGTTATTATTTTATATCTTAACAATCATGGGCGTATTCATTCTTAGAAAAAAAGAACCTAATGCTGACAGACCCTACAAAGCTTTTGGTTATCCATTTGTACCTGCATTTTATATTGTAGTTACAGTAGCAATTTGCCTCATCTTATTGATTTATGATACGTTCAATACAGGATTAGGATTGTGTATAGTCGCACTTGGAGTCCCCGTTTATTATTTTGTAATGAATAAGAAAGAGCAAAATTAAAAGAGCTATTCGGCTAATTTTTTTAGTGCATTAATGTCTTTTAAAATAATTTTTTTACCATCCAATTCAATTAATCCTAATTTATTAAAATCTGATAATATGCGGATACAGCTTTCTGTAGCAGTACCAATCATACTGGCTAATTCATCTCTGGAAAGCTGTATTTTTAAAGAATTATTCTCGTTTTTTCCAAAGGTTTCGTTCAAATACAGAAGCGTTTCTGCTAATCTTTCTTTAACTGTTTTTTGAGCTAAATTCATCATATGATCATCAGCTTCTTTTAAGTCACCACAAATAGTTTTCATAACGTTCATCGAGAACTGATTATTTTTGTCAAAGTAACCCATCACTTCTGATTTTGGAATAAAACAAACTTGCATATCTTCAAGAGCTACAGCACTTAGATTCACAGGTTCGTCACTAATCATGGAACGTTGCCCCAGTAATTCTCCTTTTGTGACTAATTTTACAATGTGATCTTTACCATTTGCACTGAGTTTTGTCAGTTTACAAATACCATCTTTGATGCAATAAATACCATTCACATTTTCTCCTTCTTCAAATATCACTTCCCCTTTTTTAATAATATGGGATGTTTTACATTCAGAAAGTTTTACTAATTCTTCTTTAGTAAGTGCTTTTATAGAGCTAAATTCTCTGACAATACATTGTTCGCATTTGCTCATATTGCTTGTGATTTATTTATATTACAAAACTAACTCATTAATATGATAAATGTCATGTTTTAATTAACAATCGTTTAGGTACTTTGTTCCAGGTAAAATGAGCAAAGTTATGGACACACAAAACTGTTTCCATTGTGGTTTGGATATTATAAAAGAAGAAGAAATTATTTTTGACGCAAGAAATTTTTGTTGCAATGGTTGTAAAACGGTGTACGAAATTTTTAGTCTTAATGATTTGACTTGTTATTATGATTTTGAAAAATCCCCTGGAGCAACCCCACAAGATAGTAATGGGAAATATGATTTTTTAGACAATGAAAGTATTGTATCTAAACTTTTGGACTTTCAAGAAAATTCAACGGCAATTATTTCACTTAACATTCCTCATATTCATTGCAGCTCATGTATTTGGATTTTGGAGAATCTACAGCGTCTTCAAAAAGGAATAAGCAGTTCACAGGTTAATTTTCCTGAAAAGAGAGTTCGAATTAACTTCAATCCAGAAGTGGTTTCTATTAAAACGATTGTTTACTTGTTGAGTTCCATCGGTTATGAACCCTACATCAGTTTAGAGAACTATGAAACGGTAATTAATAATGTCGATAGAAGTTTGACTTATAAACTGGGAGTCGCTTTCTTTTGTTTTGGAAATATCATGTTGCTTTCCTTTCCTGAATACTTTGAGGTCAAAGAGTATTGGCTAGATCAATACCGTGGTTTTTTTCGTTGGTTGATTTTTGTTTTAGCGTTACCCAGTTTCTTTTACTCGGCTAGTGATTATTATGTTTCGGCATATAAAAGTATCAAAACAAAAATGCTCAACATCGATATTCCGATAGCTTTAGGGATTGTTGTGATGTTTGTGCGAAGTACGTTTGATATTGTCATGGATTACGGTTCTGGTTTTTTCGACAGCTTAACAGGTTTGATTTTCTTTATGCTTTTAGGGAAAATGTTCCAAATCAAAACCTATAGTTTTTTGAGTTTCGAAAGGGATTTTAAATCGTATTTTCCAATAGCAATAACCAAAATAAATTCTGATTTATCAGAGGAAAGCGTAGCGATTTACGAAGTAGAAAAAGGCGATCGATTACTCATCAGAAACCAAGAATTGATTCCGGTTGATGGAATTTTAATTTCGGAAAAAGCAGAAATCGATTATAGTTTTGTTACCGGAGAAGCGATTCCCATTACGAAACAATCCGGTGATAAAGTATTTGCAGGCGGAAAACAAATAGGGAAAGTAATCGAAATGGAGGTTTTACATTCTGTTTCTCAAAGTTATTTGACGCAATTATGGAGTACTGATGTGTTTCAAAAAAATGTGGATCAAAAACACAAAACGATTACGGATAGTATTAGCCGTTATTTCACACCTATTTTAGTACTGATTGCTTTTGCAGGATTCGGGTATTGGATTTTTATTGATGCTAATACCGCTTTCAATGTGTTTACGGCAGTGCTTATTGTTGCTTGTCCTTGTGCCTTGGCATTGACAGCGCCATTCACTTTTGGGAACGTTTTACGAATTTTAGGAAAACAGAAATTCTATCTCAAAAATGCTTTGGTTATTGAACAATTAGCAAAAGTAGACACGATTGTTTTTGATAAAACAGGAACGATTACCACCAATAAAAAATCAAATATTTGCTATGAAGGAACCGTTCTTTCCGATGAGAATTTGTTGCTGATAAAAAATGTGCTTCGGGCTTCAAACCATCCTTTGAGCCGAATGTTGTATGATTATTTGCCAATTCTAATTTTGCAAAATAAAGAAGTAAATGTTACCAAAAAGTTGAAAGTGGATCATTTTGAAGAAATTACGGGAAAAGGAATTCAAGCGCAGATTTCTGGGTACCAAATTCAAATAGGTTCTGCAGCTTTTGTAGATAAAACAGAAGATAATAACATTCAGCAAACCTCGGTTCATATCAAGATAAATGATATTCATTACGGGAAATTTATTTTCAATAATCAATATAGAGAAGGACTTGAGGAGCTTTTTAAAAATTTAAAAAATAACTATCAAATCAAGGTTTTATCTGGTGACAATGAAGGTGAACGCGCCACTCTTGAACAACTTTTGCCGAAAGGCACTGAATTGATTTTTAATAAGAAACCAGAACAAAAATTAGAATTCATTAAAAATTTACAGGAAAAAGGTAGAAATGTGATGATGGTAGGAGATGGGCTGAATGATGCAGGAGCTTTGGCACAAAGTAATGTTGGGATTTCAATTTCTGAAAATGTCAATGTTTTTTCTCCGGCTTGTGATGCTATTTTGGATGCAAATGAGTTTCAAAAATTGAATTATTTCTTGAAATTATCCAAGAATTCCATAACAACCATCAAAATGAGTTTTGCACTCTCCTTATTGTACAATGTAGTTGGATTATCATTTGCTATTACCGGTAATTTATTGCCTTTGGTTGCAGCTATTATTATGCCGTTGAGCACAATAACTATTGTGAGTTTTGTGACAGTTATGAGTAATTATTTTGCAAATAAAAAATAGAATTTTATGAGTTTATGAGTTTCATTTTCACATAAATTTAACATATATCAAAAAGTATGACAAATGTCATATTTTACTTGAAAACGTCAAAGTAACTTTGTTAACACAAATTAAGGTATGAGTGTCATTTATTTATTAATCTCCATTAGTATAATAGTCGCGATTGGTTTTTTTATTGCCTTTATCCGAGCAGTAAAAACAGGTCAATATGACGACGATTATACGCCATCAGTCAGAATGCTATTTGACGATGAGCTAATTCAGTCGAAAGTTAAAAAGCCGAAATCCGAAAGTTCAACGACTTTATAATATTCAACTTTTAACATTAAATAAAAAAATTTAATTATGGAAATACAGCAGTTTTATTACGATAACAAAATTGTAAAAAAATTCATTTACACAACTATTGTCTTTGGAGTGGTAGGAATGTTAGTGGGCCTTACATTGGCCTTTATGTTCCTTTTTCCAAATATTACAGATGGTATTTCGTGGTTGAGTTACGGTCGATTAAGACCTTTACATACCAATGCCGTTATTTTTGCTTTTGTAGGAAACTCAATGTTTGCAGGTATTTACTACTCGTTACAGCGATTGTTAAAAGCCAGGATGTTTAGTGATTTTTTGAGTAATCTTAATTTTTGGGGTTGGCAATTAATTATTGTCGCTGCAGCCATATCATTACCGTTGGGCTATAGTTCTTCTAAAGAATATGCCGAATTAGAATGGCCAATAGATATTGCAATTGCATTGATCTGGGTTGTTTTTGGTATTAATATGATTGGAACTATTTTAAAACGTAGAGAACGCCACTTATATGTTGCGATTTGGTTTTATTTGGCAACATTCGTTACGGTTGCAGTTTTACATATTTTCAATAGTTTATCATTGCCGGTTTCGGGGATGAAAAGTTATTCTGTTTACGCAGGAGTTCAAGATGCTTTAGTGCAGTGGTGGTACGGTCACAACGCGGTTGCATTTTTCTTGACCACACCATTTTTAGGGCTGATGTATTATTTTGTACCAAAAGCGGCGAACCGTCCTGTTTACTCGTATCGATTATCAATTGTTCACTTTTGGTCGTTGATTTTTATTTATATCTGGGCTGGTCCGCACCACTTATTATATTCTGCATTGCCTAACTGGGCACAAAATTTAGGTGTTGCTTTTTCAATTATGCTTTTAGCGCCTTCTTGGGGCGGTATGATAAACGGACTTTTAACATTAAGAGGTGTTTGGGATAAAGTGCGTGTAGATCCAGTTTTGAAATTCTTTGTGGTAGCAATTACGGGTTATGGAATGGCAACTTTTGAAGGTCCGATGTTATCCTTAAAAAACGTAAATGCTATTGCGCATTATACAGATTGGATTATTGCTCACGTTCACGTAGGTGCATTGGCTTGGAACGGATTTATGGCTTTTGGTATGATTTATTGGCTGGTTCCCAGAATGACGAAAAGTAATTTGTACTCTCTTAAGTTAGCTAATTTTCACTTTTGGATCGGTACGTTGGGTATTATATTATATACAATTCCAATGTATGTTGCCGGTTTTTTACAAGCATCTATGTGGAAACAGTTTAATCCAGATGGAACTTTAACCTACGGTAACTTTCTAGAAACAGTAACTCAAATTATGCCATTGTATTGGATGAGAGCTATTGGTGGAACCCTTTATTTAATTGGGATGTTTACTTTAGTTTATAACATTATTCAAACTGTAAGAGCAGGTTCTAAAATTGAAGATGAATTGGCTGAAGCACCTGAATTATTAAAAATTAGTGCAGGAAGAGTAAAAGGAGAAAAATTCCACCCTTGGTTAGAAAGAAAACCTATCCAGTTAACTATTTTGGCAACTGTTGCTATTTTAATTGGTGGTGTTATTCAAATTGTACCAACAATTATGGTTAAATCCAATATTCCAACTATTGCAAGTGTAAAACCATATTCTCCATTAGAATTAGAAGGCCGTGATTTATACATTCGTGAAGGTTGTGTAGGATGTCACTCGCAATCCGTTCGTCCTTTCCGAAGTGAAGTAGAACGTTATGGACCGCAATCTAAAGCAGGCGAATATGTATACGATCATCCATTCCTTTGGGGATCAAAACGTACAGGTCCAGATTTATTAAGAGTAGGAGCAAAATATAATGACAATTGGCATTTTAACCACTTTTGGAATCCTCAAAGTATATCTGCAGGTTCAATTATGCCAGGTTACAAATGGTTGTTTGATAACAAATCAATGGATGTTTCTTTAACTCAAAAGAAAATGAAGGTTATGGCGACACTTGGTGTTCCTTATAGTGAAGCTCAGATTGCAAGTGGTTTAGATGATTTAAGAAAACAAGCTGTTGCTATTGAAGAAAGCTTGAAAAATGATCCTGATTTTGTAAAAAGTTATGCCGAAAGCAAGAAAAAAGCCGAAGCTAGAGGAGAGAAATTTGTTCCAATGAACGAAAGAGAAATCGTTGCCTTAATTGCTTATATGCAAAGACTGGGAACCGATATTAAAGTAAAAGATAATACTAAAAAATAAAAATCATGTTCGAACAAATAAAACACAATATGGAAACGATTGAGGGTGTGGCAATATATCCCATCCTATCATTATTAATTTTTTTTGTCTTTTTCGTGGGCCTTGGTTTATGGGTGTTCTCTTATAAGAAAGAGACGATAAATGAATTGAGTCAAATTCCATTGAGAGATAATTAAATAGTATAATTTTTTAAAATTTAGAAAATGAAAAAATTAATTCCAGTATACGTTAGGGTACCTGTTCTTTTCTTTGCCGTAATGATGGCAATGGAGTATTTTATCGACTCAGGAGATCGTCCTGCTTTTATAAAATTCCCAATTGTTTCCGTTTTCTTATTTGTGTTTCTTTTTCTTTTGATAGCAATTGAAATTACCGTGAGTGCAGTAGATAATATTACGTATCACTTGTTGACCGAGGAACAAAAAATCCAATTAAATGAAGCACTTGATTTAAGTTTCAAGGATAGTGAATGGTACAAGAAATTGATGGCAAAATTGACTAAAACTGAACCTTTGCAAAGTGAAGGTCAGCTCTTATTAGATCATGATTATGACGGCATCAAAGAGCTTGACAATAATTTGCCGCCATGGTGGGTGTATTTGTTTTATGCATCAATTGTTTTTGGAATTGTTT
>JAYTBZ010000398.1:0-11725 GCA_043736705.1 Flavobacterium sp.
TAAAAGCTTCAATATGATAAAAGGATTGCAATTGATTATGAAGGAAGTAGGTTATACTAATTTTACTTTAATTCAAAATCAGTTAAATTTCAAATATAAGAACGTCATTGAAAAATTGTATTATGAAAGTATTGGTAAACATTTAAGTCCTTATTTTACAACTGCTGCCAACGAGTATGACACTACTTTGCTAAGCTCTATTCTTGAAATACCAAAACTGGATCACGAAGCCTTCACTAATATGATACGTTATGCTAAATCGAATAATTTTAAAGATATTAATGTGTAATTTTAGGAGCTATTTCCCGCTATACTTTGCAATCTTTTCCTTTTTAAAGAAAAAAGGAAAAGGATTTTAATTGCTATCAGGGCTAAATCGTTCATCATCAAATTTTTAGTAAACCATGAATCTTATTTTAGAAACCGACCGATTAATTTTAAGAGAAATGAAACTTTCTGATGCTGAAGCATTATTTGAAATGGACAGCAATCCTAAGGTACATGAATATCTTTGGAACAAACCATTAACGGATATTAGTGAAGTACATTCCTATATAAAACTTGTTAGAGCACAATATCTTCAAAATAACATTGGACGATTTGTAGTTGTTTTGAAAGAAACCAATGAATTAATTGGTTGGGCAGGTTTAAAATTCAATACAGAAATGGTCAACAACAAAATTAATTTTTATGACATTGGCTACCGATTAAACGAAAAATTCTGGGGTAAAGGATATGCAAGTGAGGCCAGTTTTGCTTGGTTGGATTATGGTTTCAATGTGATGAATATTAAAATTATGGAAGCAGCAGCACATACCGATAACATTGCCTCTAATAAAATTTTACAAAAAATTGGTCTTAAAATGACTGAAACCTATTTAGAGGATGGCGTTTCTTGGAATTGGTATGAACTAAATAATCCTAACGCATAATGACCACAATAAAAATAGCGGGTGTTCCAGAACATTTCAATTTGCCTTGGCATTTAGCCATAAAAAACGGCGATTTTAAAAAAGAAAATATCGATTTACAATGGACCGATGTTCCCGAAGGAAGTGGAAAAATGTGTCAAATGCTGCGTGATGGTGAAACTGATATTGCCGTAATCTTAACTGAAGGAATCGTAAAAGATATCGTTGCTGGAAATTCAAGTAAAATAGTTCAAGTTTATGTAGAGAGTCCTTTGATTTGGGGGATACACGTAGCAGCAAATTCAAAATACAACACTTTAGAAGACCTGAAAGACACTAAAGCTGCGATTTCTAGATTGGGTTCTGGATCGCAATTAATGGCGTATGTCAATGCGAATAATCAAGGTTGGAAAACGGATGATCTTCAGTTTGAAATTGTAAATACAATCGATGGAGCCGTCAAGGCCTTGACAAACGGAACTGCAGATTATTTTATGTGGGAACGTTTCATGACCAAGCCCTTAGTAGACCAAAGAATTTTTAGACGTATTGGGGATTGCCCCACACCTTGGCCTTGCTTTGTGATAGCGGTACGTAAAGAAATTCTTGAAAAGCATTCAGATGTTATTTCAAAAATTTTATCAATTATAAACCTAACTACTAGTGAATTTAAAGATATTCCCAGTATAGATAACACATTAGCATTAAAATATAATCAAAAAATTGAAGATATTCAAGAGTGGTTGTCCTTAACTCATTGGTCACAAAACCAATTAAAAGCAGAAATGTTAAACAAAATTCAAAATCAATTGATTCAACTTAAAATTATCGATAAAATAGGTACTTTTGAGGATATAGTAAAAACAGTCTAGATTGCTGTTTTTATTTTTACTATGATAAAAATAAAAGAAGTTAATTTTCAAAGTATAAAACAGCGATTTCAGGTAAAAAAACCTTGGGATGACGTGATTATTTTTATACTAAACATCTTAATTGCAATTCCTCTTTTTATTATTATCCATCAAAATCTAATTAATCCAAATTGGTTTCTCAACATAGATCGGGTAGTTTTATTTTTGGTGTTGATTGTAGTTATTCAAATCATCCTTAGATTTTTAAGAACTATAATTCTCTTTTGTATCATACTTTATTTTTTGGTTTTAGTGTATGGATCTACTATTGGAAACTATGGATTTAACAGTGTTTTCGAAGATTATAATTCCATCATGTACACCATGTCCGATAATCCTTATCCACAAGATATTATTATTGCCAAGTTGCTTCCATTTCCAAACAAATCTAAGATTATCAATGCTATAGAATATCAAAATCCAAAAATTAGGAATTTTGCGATTATGGCAACTTCTAAACATTTTAAAAACGTAAAAGGGTATTCTGATTACAGAACCATTATACAATGCTTTGCCGTTTTTAAAGAAATAAATAGCAAATGGAATTATGTAAGTGACCCAAAAGCAAGGGATTACATTGCTAGTGCATCAGAATCCCTACTCTATTTCTCAGGCGATTGCGATGATCATTCAATACTAATGGCTGCTGCAATTAAGGCTATTGGAGGAACTCCCCGATTGATTCATACTACTGGCCATATTTATCCAGAAATACTCATAGGTACTCAGACTGATTTAGAAAAAGTAAACTTTCTTATAAAAAATGTTTTGTTTGTTAATGAAAGTAAAGAAAACAAACTGCATTATCACGTTGATGAGCGCGGACAAATCTGGATGAATCTAGATTATACAGCCAAATATCCTGGTGGACCTTTTATGTCCGAAGAAATTCTTGGTGCATTGACGTTGGATTGATTTAGCCGAATTATTTATTGAAGCCTTAATAAAACATAAAATTGAATCATAAAAAATCATTTTGGATACTATGCAAGCCATGTCAAGGTCTTGGCAAAAAAAGCCGTGGCCTTAGTGATAAAGCCAAACGTAAATATCTACAGGCTGTTGACCAATTTGAAAAAATAAATAGTAATGGAGTCGTTCCAGCTCGTCCCAAAGCTCATTTATATTTATGCGCAAACTGCGGTGGTTCTGGAATTATACTTTCAGAGCAAATTCCTGTTGTTGATATAATAAACTATCCTAACGTGGCAATCATAGGCGCAGGTATTGGTGGTGTTGCACTAGCAGTTGCTTGTTTGCATAGAGGAATTCCTTTTACTATATACGAACGTGATGCAAATTTTGATACACGCTCTCAAGGATACGGACTCACATTACAACAAGCTAGTAAGGCAATCGAGGGATTGGGTTTATTTTCATTAAAAGATGGAGTAACCTCAACAAGGCATTTGGTTCATACTACTGCAGGAAATGTAGTAGGTGAATGGGGGGTGAGAAAGTGGATACAGGCAGATGAAAAAATAAAAACAAAACGTTCTAATATCCATATTGCAAGACAATCTTTACGGATGGAACTATTAAACCAGTTGGGTGATCAAGAACGTGTGCAATGGAGTCACCAATTACTGGATTTTAAAGAAGATAAAAATAAAGGTGTTACGCTTAGATTTCAGGTAAATGGAGAAATAAAAACTGCAAACGCCGATCTAGTTGTTGGTGCCGATGGAATTCGAAGTACTGTTCGGAGGTTAATAATTGGTGATGAGCGAAGTCCTTTACGGTATTTAGGATGTGTCGTGATTTTAGGCATTTGTCCTTTAAGTGTTTTAGCAGGAATGAACAGTTCTTTATTGGATTCGTCTACAGTATTTCAAACTGCCAATGGCAAGGAACGAATTTATATTATGCCTTATAAAATAGATTCCGTAATGTGGCAATTGAGTTTCCCAATGACTGAAAAAGACGCCAAAGAATTAAGTGCTCAAGGATCTAAAGCGCTTAAACATGAAGCAATTCGTAGAACGCAATGGCACGATCCTATTCCACAGATTTTATTTGCAACACAAGAAGATTGTGTATCGGGATATCCTGTATATGATCGTGAATTACTGCACTCAGATTTATTAAAAAATGCAGGAAAAGTGACTTTGATAGGAGATGCGGCGCACCCCATGAGTCCTTTTAAGGGTCAAGGTGCAAACCAAGCGCTGCTGGATGCACTAGCTTTAGCACGAGCCATCACAAGTGAATGCAGACTTTTATTGCAATGGACAACAGTTGGAATTCGAGAAACTCTATTAGAAAAATTTGAATCCGAAATGATCGAACGTAGTGCGACCAAAGTTAAAGATTCAGCTGAAGCCGCATCATTTCTACATTCTGAAATTGTACTTCATAAAGCAGATGAACCCAGAGGAAAAGGTATCAAGAATAAGAACGAGTTGATAGAACCTGACTCAAAGATGATATAAATACTAACTATCTTTTAAAATTTTTATATAAAAAAACCCTAAAATCAAAAATTTTAGAGAATAATTTATTGTGAACGTTAAGGCATTAAAATTAATCTACAATTAAATTATATAGATCCTTTTTAATAATCATATAATGGTTACAGCTAGTATGTTTAAGCCTATTTCAAACTTATATTTTGTAATTTTTTATATTTAAACAAAAAAAGCATCCGTAGTAAGGATGCTTAGTTATTAATATGTGTATTTAAATACTAGTCTTGGTTGATAGTTTTTCTCCAAACAAAAGCATTTAGGATGTGTCTTTTTGCAAATCTTCCAGGAGAGTCAGCATTTACCATTTTTACATACGTAGCTTTAGGCACACTAATGTATTCATAAACACTACCATTAGAAAAATTAATTATCAACCTACCTTCTACAAACTTGTAATCGGTAATTGTTGCAGTAGCTATCGTTTCAGTGTATTCAGGCAAATTTTGTTTAATTGTCTCTGGATTGATGCTTACCAAGAAATGATAGGCTTCAATTATTTTTTTACTGTTTTCTTCAGCAAGTTTTAATCCAGCTTCATCGCCTTGAAATTTATCAGGATGTGCCTCTTTCATGGCGTTGCGATAAATCGTTTTCAAATCTTTTAGCTCTGCAGTTTTATCTACATTTAGCAGTTTTCGGTATTCAACTATTTTTTTCATAAATAAGGTAACTACTTGTCTTTTACTAATTAATCAATCTAATTTGATATCAAAATCGACAAATTTTTTGCAAAGGTACACTTTTTTTTAATTTTTTTGTTTGAGACCAAAAAATATTCAAAAAAGAAATGTGTTGCTTTTTTTCCATTAAAAAAAATAAAACTGTTATTGCTGTGGTTTGTTATTAGCTTTATCGAAGTTTTTAGATTTTTTGGGATATTTATTATAACTGATATCGCTCGGATTTTCAATTATAGATTTAATTGTTATCCAATCACCAAGTGTGTGTTTTTGAGCCATTTTATAGTCTAGAAGATATACACCACAAAAAAAGTTATTATTTTCATCTTTTTCCATAATTCCAGTATAAACTCCTTTTTGCAACATTCTTTCTTCAGATGCTTTAGTCATAATCCTATTTTTTTACTGATTCTAAAGTACAAAGTTAGTCAAATATATTTTTGTCTTGTTCTTTTTTTACTTTCTCATTACCTTTGTTTTATGGAAAAAATATTTCGTCCCAGTCCAAACGCTTTCAAAAATACCTTTTGTGTTTTTCAAGAAATGTCTCTTGACACTATTGAAGGACTTGAATTGCAATATGATAGCAAGGCAGGAAGTAAATATTATTATACAAAAATAGGAATGTATAGGTTATCCAATCATTGGGGGCGCTTGGCTAATAGTAAATGGCGTTTAATGCCTTTAGAACGAGAGACGAATTCTAAAATAAAGTTAGGTTTTGCTCTATGGTCAAATTTTTATCCAGATAATGAAGAGGAACAATTGTACTATTTAGAAGCAAATTACAGCAGTAAAACAGTCCTTTACCAGCACAAACTGAATCCAAATTATGATAATCGCGCGGTACTTAGAAACACCTTTGAAACTACAAAACGAATTAAACAAGTTCGTAATTTATTTAATCTAACTTCATGGGCTAAATATTATACATACGATGATTTAGATATTTTGAGAAAAAAGCTTATCGATGAATTAATATTCTCCAATAAATCTTTAGAGGAAATAAAAAGGGAATGGAGTTGAATATCACAATAATTTGTTTGAATAATGCATACTAGAAATAAATTAACCAAATAATAATTTAATAAATCCTGTTAGTTAAAAACGATATCTTTTATAAAGAAAACCAGTTTTTAACTAATTCATCCTCTAGAGGTTCTGCATTTTTATGTACAAACTCATTTGTCGCCGAATTATAATCATAATCCAGAGCCCAAGTTTTATGGTTTTCAGCCAATGCTTTTATTCCGTTACAAACAAATTCAATTTCAGCATTTGTGGTTGTAGGGTGAATAGACATCCTAATCCATCCCGGTTTTCTGATTAAATCTCCCATCGTAATTTCGTCGATTAATTGATGAGATGTTTCCTGGTCTACGTGTAATAAAAAGTGACCGTATGTTCCTGCACAACTGCAACCGCCACGAGTTTGAATTCCGAATTTATCATTCAATAATTTCACGCCCAAGTTAAAATGCAAATCTTCCACAAAGAAAGAAATCACCCCTAACCTATCCTGATGCTGTCCCGCAAGGATTTTAATATTGGAAATAGTTCCTAATTCAGAGAAAATATAATCCACTATTTCGTGTTCTCTTTTTAAGATATTTTCAATTCCCATTTGCTCTTTCAACTGAATAGCCAATGCGGTTTTTATAACTTGAAGAAAACCCGGAGTACCACCATCTTCCCTATCCTCAATATTATCGATATATTTGTGTTCTCCCCAAGGATTAGTCCAACTTACCGTTCCACCACCTGGGTTATCAGGAACTAAATTTTGATATAATTTTTTATTAAACACCAGAACACCACAAGTCCCCGGACCGCCGAGGAATTTATGGGGCGAAAAGAAAATGGCGTCCAAATAACTTTCCTTATCTTCAGGATGAATATCAATTTTTACATATGGCCCTGAACAAGCAAAGTCTACAAAACAAAGTCCTTTATTTTGATGCATTATTTTTGCCACTTCATGATACGGAGTTCTAATTCCCGTAACATTCGAACACGATGTAATCGAAGCTATTTTAAAAGGTCTTTCTTTATATTTTTCCAATAAAAATTCCAGATTTTCTATACTGAATAAGCCATCTTCTGAGGAAGGAATAACTTCAACATCGGCAATAGTTTCTAGCCAAGAAGTTTGATTAGAATGGTGTTCCATGTGCGAAATAAAAACAATTGGTTTCTTTTCGGCTGGAATAGTGATGAAATTTTTTAAATTTTCGGGTACTTTTAAACCTAAAATACGTTGGAATTTATTGACAACGCCCGTCATTCCAGTCCCGTCAGTAATCAAAACATCATCAGAACTAGCATTTACATGATGTTTTATAATGTGACGCGCCTGATGATACGCTTTAGTCATAGCAGTCCCAGAAACAGTGGTCTCTGTATGGGTATTAGCCACAAAAGGACCAAATTGATTCATTAATTTTTCTTCAATAGGACGGTACAAACGACCACTAGCTGTCCAATCTGTATAAATAATTTGTTTATGTCCGTAAGGAGATTTAAACACTTGATTTATTCCGATTATGTTATCGCGAAACTGCTGAAAGTATTGCTCTAATTGTGTTGGCGCTTCTTTGGTAATCATTGTATGTCTAATTTGAGTTCAAAGATATTGATTTTTACTAAATAGTCTTTTTCAAATTTAGTTAATACTGATTTTCAAATAAATTTATAAACATAGTCTAAATGTAAAGTAGCTGACAAACTGTGATTTTCATTAGTTTTATATTTGAGTAACGAATTAAAAATCATTTTCATCATGAAAAAAATTGTTTTAATACTAGCTGTTTTTTTACTTTTTATTTCTTGTGAAATTGAAGGAGATTTGACTCGTGATAATGCGGCAAGTACTCCAATTCCAGAAAACATACCTCCTGTTGCTACCGGTAATTTTATGCCAACCTCAGGAATTAAAGTTACCGGTTCTGCTAAAATTTATTTAAATGGAAATCAAAATGAAGTTCGATTAGAAAATTTCAGTATTTCCAGTGGTCCTGATTTGAAAGTATATCTGTCTAAAAATGCCACCCCTACAGATTTTGTGAATTTGGGAAATTTGACATCTTCCACAGTTTATGCAATTCCAACTCAAGTCAATGTTTCTGACTATAAATATGTGTTGATTCACTGCCAACAGTACAGTCATCTTTTTGCAGTGGCGCAATTATCTCAAAATTAAAACCTGATTATGAAAAAACTATTGCTTATCATCGCCATCGGAATGTTCTCAAACTCCTTTGCACAAGGCTGTAGCGATGCGGGAATTTGTTCAATCGGAAACAGTTTTTTAACTACCGATAAGGAATTAAAAAATGGAATTGAAGTAGGAAGTATTTTTGGTGCAGGTGAAGCTGATGTTACTTATTTTTCACCATATATTACTTATACCAGAACTATAAACGAACGATTGTCCTTAAGTTCTAAAATTACATATTCCGTAGCTAATGGAAGCTTTGGTCAACGAGGTGCTTTTGGTGATGCCTATTTGATAGGAAATTACAATTGGAAACCAAAAACAAATATGCAATGGAGTTCCCTTTTGGGTTTCAAAATACCTTTTACGAGTTCAAATCTTAAAATAAATGAGTTTTCACTTCCTTTAGATTATCAATCGAGTTTAGGAACTTTTGATTTAATTGCAGGACTGAATCTTAACTATAAAAAATGGGATTTTAATACTGCTGTTCAAATTCCTGCCTTTAATAACAATAAAAATTCGTATTTCAAGGAGTTTTCGAATACGGATGATTTTCCTTCCACTAATCTATTCGAAAGGAAATCAGATGCGTTGTTTCGAACAACGTACACGTTTCAAACTGCTAATAAAAAATTTACTTTTAAACCCAATGTATTATTCATTTATCATTTAGGTGAAGATAGTTTTGAGAATGTCTTTGGAAAAAAAGAAACAATAAAAAATTCAGATGGAATGACCATTAACGGAAATATAATTGGTTCATATGCAATTAATACCAGAAACAGTATCGAATTATCACTAGCCGCACCATTTGTTGTTAGGGAAGTTCGCCCGGACGGATTAACTCGAGAATTCACCGCAGGAATAATTTACAAAGTGTCTTTTTAAAAAAATAAATTAGAATTTTTACTTTTCTAAATACATAAAAGAATGCCCAAGAAAATTTCTTGGGCATTTTGCTTTTGATAACTATTTACGATTAAAAATCAAATCCTAAAGAAAATTGCAGCACCCTGTTTTGAGCTTTGCCTTCATCGTATAAATCTCCTAACCCTAAATGATAACGAACTCCTAAACTTATTCCAGAATCAAATTTTAATCCTCCTCCAAAATTCATTCCCCAATCAAAATTATTAGGATCATATTCTTGTGAACCACTAAAAAGACCTGAATATTCCTCTTTGTGTGAAATCGCTAACCCAATTTGTGGACCCGCTTCCAAAAATAAATTTTTTGAAGGATAGGCTTTAAGCATTAATGGTAAGTTTATGTAATTTAATTTCTGGGTAAAAGTTCCACTGCTATTTGTAATTTCATATCCTTGTTGAGAATACATTAATTCAGGTTGAATAGAAAAACTTTCACTGATAAAAGACTCACCATAAACTCCTATATGAAAACCGTGTCGTTGTTCTGTTTCTCCATCTCCATCTCCATCAAAACTTACTGCAGCTAAATTATAACCGCCTTTTATTCCACCATTCGATTTAGGAATCGTATTGTCTTGTGCATTCATTGTTGCTATAACACTAAAGAATAAAGCTATTGTTATCTGTTTTATGTTCATCTGTTTTATGTTTTAATTAATCAAGTAATACTTTTATTTCCCTCCATTGGCACGAAGATCTGCAATACATTGCGCATCTAATTGTGGAGCAGAACCGCCTGAAACCATATTTGAAATACCACCACCAGTTTCTGCTGACCAAAACATTAAACAGGTCTTTTCAATACAATGTTTTGGATGTGCTGCATCTTCATGATTGCTTTGCAAAGTTGTACCAAGATTTGTCAAACCTAATATATGCCCAAATTCGTGGGTAATTACTGTTGTTTCTAATAAACTTCTGTTGGGTTTAAATGGACTATCGCTTAAACCTTGAATTGTTTGTTCATAAATAACAAAAGAAGTATTTCTATAAGCCGTTCCCAGAATAACCGAAGTATCCGTATCCTTTGACGATTTTTTATCTGCAAAAAAAGCCCAAACTGCAATTTGGTCTGCAGTATTGTATTTGGTTCTATTAGCATCTTCAATGCTCACAATTGCTTCATTTGTGTACGAGGAACTTCCCGTAGATGCAATAGACCGTTTAATTACACTAATACCGCCTGGTTTAAAAGTCCGTTCAGTAAGAAAATTTACAAAATTAGTAATCGATTGAGCGCTGGGTTCAAAACCGGCTACATAAACCACTTCAATTACCATACTTTTAAACTTTTTATCCGATAACAAATCGTTAGCAGAGCTTCCTGTTTGCTGTTTATTGGAATTTTGATTTACGGCAACAGGATTGTCATTGGGATCATCTTCTTTTGAACAAGATACTACTGATAGGAACAAACCAATCGCTAGTAGAGAAAATACTTTTTTCATTATTAAGTTTATTATTACGTTTAATTATATAAAAACAGCTACTCAATTTAAGGTAGCTGTTCTTAACAAACTACAAACTTAAATCCAGCTATATTTGTTTCAATACTAATGTTACAGCTGCATTAGTAGAACTTTGCAATGTAATTGTCGAAGCAGTAAAACTTGTTACTTTCCATGTATTATTCAATAAAGCAAACGAAGTATTACCTGAAAAATTTAGTTTTAGAAAAACATTTAATTCCGAGCTTACCGCATAAGTTCCATTTACAGTTGTATTCACTAGATTTACAGCAGTTACTGATAAATTATTTGCAAAATCGATTGTAAAATCTTTGTAATTAGTTGCTGAATTAACTCCTGCATTCACATATGAATCTACTTTGAACTTACCATTTACTAAAATTGTTTCTACTTTTTTTCTGTTTTGAACAGCTAATGCAATCGTCTCTTCGGTTTTTAAAGATGCACTTATAGCTGCTTGCAATTCAGCATCACTTGTAACAGTTGTTTTCGTTCCATCAGCAATTGTTACCAAAATAGGGTACTTTACTGAATATAATTCAGAAGCGCTAATCTTTGTCATATACGTATACAATTGCATTTCGGATGTGATGACAATACTACCTGTTTGCTGTAAACTAAGATTATAAGTTAAAATTGTAATAGGGAAGCTAAACTTAACAGATGAAATTGCATCTTGACCAGAAGCTTCTGCAGAGGAACAGGCATTTAAAATTGCATTATATTCAGTTTGATTAGTAACTGTAACCTCTGTATAATTACTGGTTTTAATTTTTAAAGGAAATTGTAAAACAACAGTATCCTGGTCGTCATTGAATTTAGCAAAAATAGAAAGTACTTGTTGATAATCTACTTGGCTTAAAATAGAAACCTGAACTCCGTTAACTTTTGCAGTAGCAGGCAAAATAATAGATGAGCATGAAGCTCCATCCAAGAAATCATCAAATGAACCATCGTACATCGAAGTACGTTTCAAATTAGTAGTTGTCGTTGAATTAGCAGTGTTTGTATTTGGATTTTCTCCCTCTACTTCATCAACTTCGCTTTGGCATGATGTAAAACTTAAGATAGCCATCAATGCAATTCCGGTAACAATTTTTAATTTTTTCATAATTTTCAAATTTAATGTATTTTTATATT
>JAYTBZ010000399.1:0-5197 GCA_043736705.1 Flavobacterium sp.
AATTTTATGACAACTACCGAACAAATTAAAGGTATTGTAGAGCGCCTTGGTGCGTTGAGGAGGTATCTTTGACGTTGATGCCAAGCTAATTGAAATTTCGAACGAAGAAGAAAAAACTTTCGCACCCGACTTTTGGAACAACGCTAAAGAAGCGGAATTGCTAGTGAAAAATCTCCGAAACAAAAAAAAATGGATTGAAGACTACAATAAAGCTGTCGAAATGACGGACGAATTACAACTTGCGTATGATTTTTACAAAGAAGGAGAACTTACCGGAGAAGAGTTAGAGGAACAATATTCGATTACAGCAAATCATATTGAAGCGATTGAATTCAAAAATATGCTTTCGGATGAAGGTGATACATTGAGTGCAGTCGTGCAAATTACCGCAGGTGCTGGTGGTACAGAAAGTTGCGATTGGGCCGAAATGCTCATGCGTATGTATATGATGTGGGGCGAAAAATATGGTTATAAAATAAAAGAACTGAATTTCCAGAAAGGAGAAGCTGCGGGTATAAAAACCGTAACACTCGAATTTGAAGGCGATTATTCCTTTGGCTACTTGAAAGGGGAAAACGGTGTTCATCGATTGGTTCGCATTTCGCCATTTGATAGTAATGCTAAACGTCATACCTCTTTTGCATCCGTATATGTGTATCCGCTTGTAGATGATAGTATCGAAATTGAAATTAATCCTGCCGATATAGAAATCACAACTTCCCGATCTAGTGGTGCGGGAGGACAAAATGTAAATAAAGTAGAAACTAAAGTACAATTGTTTCATAAACCAACTGGAATACAAATACAATGTTCTGAAACACGGTCGCAACAAGATAACAGACAGCGTGCCATGCAAATGTTACGATCTCAGTTATACGAAATTGAGTTAAAAAAGAAACAAGCTCAACGCGCTGATATCGAAGCTGGTAAAATGAAAATAGAATGGGGATCGCAAATTAGAAATTATGTGATGCAACCCTATAAATTAGTGAAAGACGTGAGAACAGGACATGAGACCAGTAATGTTGATGGTGTAATGAATGGTGAAATTGATGAATTCTTGAAAGCTTATTTAATGATGATGGGACAAAAAGAAGAATAATATATACGTTATTTAATACAATAAATAATCATTATCAAACTCAAATTATAATGTAAAAACCTCTTTACCATTTAAAAAAATGTGTTGAGAGGTTTTTCATCATTAAACAAGTACATCATTCAGTAGAATATTTTATCTATACCTCTTGTTGAATTGCTTATCAAAAATAATGCACTGCGAGCATTCTCAAAAAATTTAAATTCCCTTCACATTCCCTTTGTTCTTTAAAAAAATTACTTCAATTATTTTACTAGACATTTTAGGATCAATTTTTAGTGCATCCGAAATTATTTCAATGAGGGTTTTTTCCTCTTTTTCTAAGATACCATCGGCCAACAAGACTTCTAGTGCAAGAGCAAAAAGCATATTTTTATCCTCTTCTTCTATTCGTTCACAACAAGCTGAAAGAAACGTTAAGTGACCCATTTGTTGTTTTAAGTCAGAAGATTTTAAAAAAAATGGTACTAGGTCTACCCCAACAAACTTCTGTTTAGAATGGATTATCCTAGTTAATATTTTTGTTTCGTTTACTGTAATTTGCCTATCTGCAGAAATACACGAATACAAAATTCCAAACCAAGCTTCAAGCTCAGTACTTACTCTTCTACTCTTATTGTCATCATTAACTGAATTCATGTTTTTTTTTTATAAAATTAGTTCCTTGTCATTCAAATTGCACTAGCATTTACCAATAAATTATGATTTATTACAAATGATTTATACTTTATAATGCTAAAAAATAATACACGAAGAGGTCTTACATACTATATGACCTCAGCTTATTATGAAAAATCGGGAATTCAACACATTAAATTTTAAAAATTACACAAATATAAATGTTTAGAAAATTTGATAGTTATTGTATTAGACTAATCAAACGAATCTACACATTGTTAAAATTAACTTAAACCATAGTTTTTATCTATTGAAATAAAAATAGCTATGGGTAATTTTTAGTAAATTCGTCTTTTAAAATTATAAAATTAATCAAATATGGAAAATAACTCAAGACCCACATCCTACAATGTAAATGGCGAAAGCAAATGTCCGTTTTCTGCAGGAGCAAATGCTCCAAAGCAAAGTGAGAGAAACGGTAAAACAAATCGCGACTGGTGGCCAAACCAATTAAAATTGAATATTTTGCGCCAAAACTCATTAGAATCTAATCCAATGGGAGCTCATTTCAATTATGCTGAAGAATTCAAATCAGTTGATTTAGAAGCATTAAAAAAAGATATTACTGATGTGATCACTACTTCTCAAGATTGGTGGCCCGCTGACTATGGTAGCTATGGACCCTTTTTCATTAGATTAGCATGGCATAGTGCAGGAACGTATCGTATTGCTGATGGTCGCGGAGGAGCAGGTTTTGGAACCCAACGTTTTGCGCCACTTAACAGTTGGCCAGATAATGCAAACTTAGATAAAGCACGTTTACTATTATGGCCAATCAAACAAAAATATGGCAACAAGGTTTCTTGGGCGGATTTAATGGTTCTGGTTGGGAACTGCGCACTAGAATCTGCTGGTTTTGAAACTTTTGGTTTTGCAGGTGGCCGTGTAGATGTATGGGAGCCTCAAGAAGATATTTATTGGGGACCTGAAAAAGAATGGTTGTCATTGAGCACAGAGCCACACAGCCGTTATTCTGGTGATCGTGAATTAGAAAATCCACTGGCTGCAGTTCAAATGGGATTAATTTATGTAAATCCAGAAGGTCCTGATGGAAATCCTGATCCACTTTTGGCAGCTCGGGATATTAGAGAAACATTTGGCCGCATGGCTATGAATGATTACGAAACTGTAGCTTTGATCGCTGGGGGACACACATTAGGGAAAACCCACGGTGCAGCTGATCCAAACAAATACATTGGAGCAGAACCAGCAGGTGCTTCAATCGAAGAACAAAGTCTTGGATGGAAAAATACGTATGGAACTGGAAACGGTGCAGATACGATTACAAGTGGACTTGAAGGTGCTTGGACTACTACACCCGTGACGTGGAGTAATAATTATTTCGAAAATCTATTTGGCTTTGAATGGGAACTAACTAAAAGCCCTGCAGGTGCACACCAATTCAAACCTGTTGGCAATGATGGCTCTGGAACCGTTCCTGATGCGCATGACCCAACGAAAACGCATCAACCTTTCATGCTAGTGACTGATTTATCCTTGAGAATAGATCCTGAATATGAAAAAATATCCAGACACTTTTTAGCCAATCCAGCTGAGTTTAATGATGCTTTTGCAAGAGCTTGGTTTAAGCTTACACATCGTGATATGGGGCCAAAAGTACGCTATTTAGGTACCGAAGTTCCTGCAGAAGAATTAATTTGGCAAGATCCTGTTCCCGCTTTTAACCACGCATTAATTGATGAGCAAGATGCTGCACAATTAAAAGCAAGAATTCTTGCCTCAGGATTAACAGTGTCTGAATTGGTAAGCACAGCTTGGGCTTCGGCATCTACCTACCGCGGATCTGACAAACGTGGTGGTGCGAACGGTGCTCGTATACGTTTAGAACCTCAAAAAGATTGGAAAGTAAATAATCCAGCGCAATTAGAACGTGTTTTGAGTACTTTAGAAAATATAAAAAATGAGTTCAATAGTGCACAAGCTAGTGGCAAATATTTATCTATAGCTGACTTGATAGTTTTAGGAGGTAACGCAGGAATTGAAAAAGCAGCTGCAAATGCTGGTCAATTTGTGACTATTCCTTTTTCTCCAGGACGTACGGATGCCTCGCAAGAACAAACAGATGTGGAATCATTTGCAGTTCTTGAACCTCAAGCAGATGGATTCCGTAATTATGTAAAAACAAAATATACAGTCTCTGCCGAAGAAATGTTAGTAGACAAAGCACAATTATTAACTTTAACAGCTCCAGAAATGACAGTTCTGGTTGGTGGTATGCGTGTATTGAATACCAACTTTGATCAGTCTCAAAATGGAGTTTTCACCAAACGACCAGAAGCGCTTACTAATGATTTCTTTGTAAACTTACTTGATTTAGGAACAACTTGGAAAGCAGTATCTGAATCTGATGATGCCTTTATAGGAAGTGATCGTATGGCTGGAGGAATTAAATGGGTTGGGACTCGTGTTGACTTAATTTTTGGTTCCAATTCAGAATTAAGAGCACTCGCTGAGGTTTACGGATACCGTACAAGTCAAGAGAAATTCGTACATGACTTTATTGCTGCATGGACTAAAGTAATGAATCTTGATCGTTTTGATCTAGTATAATTTTTAGTATTAATTTGTTTAAAAAGGTGGTCTGGAAACAGATCGCCTTTTTTGTTTTATAGTTTGATTTGAAGATTAATCGATCTTTATAAGTTGCGATTAATTCCTATTTATCATTTTTCCCAATTACTCAACTGGCAGCCATAAAGTGGCACTAATACTTCCTTTTGGATGGCTTCGTGCCATTAAATGACTTCTAATAATGCATAGATAACTAACCATAAATTAATCTATATCGGCAAATCTAAATGGTTTCATTTTCATTGCTTTACGGGAAACCGTAAAGCAATGAAAATTTTATAATTATAGAAAAAGATTTGATGCATTACATTATTTTTTGAGCATAAAAATCTCGTGGTCAAAACTTCAAATCCATAAAAAAGCCGTCTCGCAAAAACGGACGGCTCAATTTTTTAATTTAAAAAAATTATAAAATATAATCTGTATTAATGAAATTTGATTCTTTACTCTTTAATAAAGCTTGCAAAATTTCATTATTATAATCGTTATCCTTTGAGGCAACAAAGGTTCTAATGGAAAACGAACGCAAGGCATCGTGAATACTTAGTGTCCCAACAGCAGAGTCCTTTCTTCCTGTAAATGGCAGAACATCGGGACCACGTTGACAAGAACTATTTAAATTAACGCGACAAACTAAGTTAATTAACGTATCAATAAGTGGTGCGATTGTTTTAATATCTTTTCCAAACAAACTTACTTGCTGACCGTAATTAGACTCAGCCATGTCGTCAAGAGGTTCTTGAATTTCCTTAAAAGGAATAATTGGTACTACAGGTCCAAATTGTTCTTCATGATACACTCTCATTTCCTTGTTTACAGGATATAAAA
>JAYTBZ010000400.1:0-11680 GCA_043736705.1 Flavobacterium sp.
AAATTGATTGTTTTTATATTTGCATTAGATATTACTATAAAAAATGACAATCACTCAACTAAAATATGTTTTGGCGGTAGCCGAACACAAAAATTTCACATTGGCTGCTGAAAAATGTTTTGTAACTCAACCGACTTTGAGTATGCAAATTCAAAAAATAGAAGAAGAATTAAGTATTCAGATATTTGACAGAACCAAAAAGCCAATTCAATTAACGGACATTGGTCAAAAAATTGTCAATCAGGCAAAAAACATCGTTATCGAAGCTGATCGCATTCAAGATATTGTAGAACAGCAAAAAGGATTTATTGGAGGTGAATTTCGTTTAGGTATAATTCCTACAATAATGCCCACGCTATTACCCATGTTTTTGACTAATTTCATCAAAAAATATCCCAAAGTAAGACTTATTATCGAAGAATTGAATACCGACGAAATTATTGTAAAACTAAATAATGGTCATTTAGATGCTGCCATTGCTGCAACACCTTTGTTGGAAGACAAAATAAAGGAGATTGTTTTGTACTACGAACCTTTTGTAGCATACATTCCAGAAAGTCATCATCATTTTCAAAAAGAAGAAATCGAAGTAGATGATCTAAATATAGATGAGATTTTGTTGTTACAAGACGGACATTGCTTTCGCGATGGAATTTTAAATCTATGTAAAAATGTAAATAAAAATGAAACCAGTCGTTTTCAGATTGAAAGCGGAAGTTTTGAAACACTTATAAAATTGGCAGATGAAGGTTTAGGAACTACACTACTACCTTATTTACACACTTTAGATTTAAAAGAGACTGACAAATTAAAGTTGCGTCATTTTAAGGAACCAAAACCTGCTAGAGAAGTCAGTCTAATTTTTCCAAAAAGCGAATTAAAAATTCAAATTATTGATGCGCTACGAAGTACGATAGCTGGAGTAATAAAAGGTGCAATTGTATTTCAGAATGTTCAAATTATAAGTTCAATCCCTAAGAAATAAAAAAAGGAACCGTTAAGCGGTTCCTTTTTTTTATGAATTTAAGATTAATAAACATTGTTTTAATTCAGGTCTTTCAATTGTAAAATTTAATAACCACTCTTGCAACTGTTCCATTTCGTAGGGTAATAAAGTTTTGATTGCTTTTTCTAACTCTTTACAAAAAAGCAACGGATCAAAACTTACTCTTTCTAAAATTGATTTAGTATACTCGTACATTACTTTTGACATAATAAACATTGATTTTAGTTTAATTTTGATTCTTAGGCAGTGTAAAAATACATTATTTTTAAGTACTCCAATACTATTTAACTTAGTTTTAATTTTTTATCTAAATATTTAAGAAATAAATCTTAAGTATTTAATATACAGTATTTTAAATTCAAAAACTAATGTTTTATAGCACGAAACATTTCTCTTTTTCCTGGTGGTCCAGCAAGTTTTTCAACTGTAAACCCTACTTCAATCATGCTTCTTTTTACTACGCCTCGTGCTGCATAAGTTACCAGTACACCATTGGGTTTAAGGGCTTGATACATTTTCTTAAAAATAGCCGTACTCCATAATTCAGGCTGAACTCTGTATCCAAAAGCATCAAAATAAATCAAATCAAAAATTTCAATGTCATTGATTTCCTCAAAAAATTGTTTCCTTTTAAGTAGTGAAAAATTAGTCGATAAACTTAATTTTTCTTCCCACTTACTATGGTGCATACTATCAAAAATACTGCTTTCTTGAGTGGCATTCAATTCTGAAACGTAATTCATTGAAAGAACCTCATCGGATGAAATTGGATAGGCTTCTACTCCCACATAATCTATCGATTGTTGCATTTTTTTTGATTCTAAGAAAGTAATAAAGGCGTTTAAACCTGTACCAAATCCAATTTCTAAAATAGCTACATTTCGATTTGGAAACAATGATAGACCATTTTTAATAAATACGTGTTGTGCCTCCTGAATTGCACCATGTTTAGAATGGTAACACTCATTCCACTCTGCTATTTGAATGGTTGTTGAACCGTCAAGGGTTTGAATTATTTCTCTTTTCAAAATTCGAATTTGAGATTAAAAGGATTAAAAGCTACAATTTTTGTTCAAAATTAATGAAAATGTAGCTCTTCTACTGCTGCAAAATCTAAATTATTTTCAAGTCAATTAAAATAGGTGATTATCAAAAATTTATTCATTTAGAAACAAATCATACTTAAATCACATAAATAATATTTTTTTGACAAGAATTTTGTTGATTTTTATTTAATTTTGCAAAGATTAAACTTCAACTTATGGAAATAAAGTTTTTTAAGATCCAGTTTGTCAGTTAAAAAAAAATTAAAAAACAATACATTACTATGAGTACTACTCAAGCTTACACAATTGAAACTATAAAAGCTTCTACTTCAAAAATAAATGAAGTTGATTTTTCTAACTTAAGCTTTGGCTCTGTTTTTACAGATCATTTATTTGAATGTGATTTTAAAAATGGGCAATGGCAAAAACCTGTTATAAAGCCTTACGCTCCCTTTTTGTTAGATCCATCAACACGCGTTTTTCATTATGGTCAAGCGATTTTTGAAGGAATGAAAGCATACAAAGATGAAAATAATGATATTTGGCTTTTTAGACCTGATCAAAACTTCAACCGTTTTAATACATCTGCTGTTCGAATGGCTATGCCAGAAGTTCCAGAAGATTTATACATGAGTGGTTTGACCCAACTGTTGCAATTAGACAAAGAATGGATTAAAAAAGGAAAAGGAAATGCCATGTATATTAGGCCGTTTATGATTGCTACAGGTACTGGAGTAATTGCAAACCCATCTAATGAGTATAAATTCATGATTTTATTATCCCCAGTAACTTCGTATTATTCTGGCGATGTAAAAGTTCTTATTGCAGAACATTATAGTAGAGCGGCAAACGGAGGAATAGGTGCTGCAAAAGCTGCTGGAAATTATGGTGCTCAATTTTATCCAACCAATTTAGCAAATAAACAAGGTTTTCAACAAGTGATTTGGACAGATGACGCCACACATACCAAACTTGAGGAGGCGGGAACGATGAATGTGTTTTTTAGAATAAATGACACTTTGCTTACTGCTCCTACTAGTGAAAGAATCCTTGATGGGGTAACTAGAAAAACCTTAATCGATTTAGCAAAAAGTGAAGGTATCAATGTAGAGATTCGTTCGGTTTTAGTAACAGAGCTTGTTGAAGCTTCAAAAAATGGAACCTTAAAAGAAGTTTTTGGTGCTGGAACAGCCGCCGTAGTAAGTCCAATTTCTGGATTCTCTTACCAAGATGTGTATTATGAATTGCCAAAAAATGAAAATACAATGGCGCTGCAACTAAAAACAAAGCTAGAAAACATTCAAAATAAACTAGAACAAGATATTTTTGGATGGACTGTTAAAGTGTAGTCCTATTGTTTTATAAATTCAAAAAAGCGATTTTCAATATGAAAATCGCTTTTTTTTGACCCATTTGAATTAAGTACTAAATACTATTCAGAAATTATTTTAGAAAAGTCAGGTTTAAAGTAATTAGGTCCTTTCATGACTTTACCGTCTTCTCGGTATATTGGTTGTCCATCTTCACCTAATTTACTCATATTACTGCGTTGTATTTCATCAAAAACTTCCTCCATTTTATGCTGTAAACCATGCTCGATTATGGTTCCACACAAAATGTACATCATATCACCCAATGCGTCTGCAATTTCAATTAAATCATTGTTTTGAACTGCTTCAAGGTATTCTTCATTCTCCTCTTTCATTAAATTGTATCGCAATCTATGTTTACTTTCTCCTAGATTAGCAACAGGAATCTCACTATGACCAATTTTAAAAGCAGTATGGAATTCTTTGACGGAGTTTATCTGTTTTTGCATCTTTTTATTTTGTTAAATGAAAAGGCAAATTAGCAACTATTTCTAAACTAATAACTAAATTTGTACAAAATAATTCAAACTATGTTTAGTAAAGGTCAATTAATATTTGCATGCTTATTTGTAGTAGCTTTTGTTATTGCTGCAATTTACTCCTATCGAAAAGATTTAAAAATTCATAAAACGTTCTACAAAGGCAACTACAAAATTTTAATAGGATTTGGAGTTTTTATTGGAATTTTATTTTTGATAAAAGTATTTTTTAAACGGTAATTTTTTATTCAGTACCCATCATGTCCGTTAATTAGCGGACTTTTTTATTGCTACTAGTTAACTCTAAAATAACAATTTATAATACAAATTACTTTTCGATGTGTTTTATCCAAACGATTATAATGATTGCTTACTCGATTTAGTTTCTTGTATATAAAATGCAATGAAACGAAACGATCAGTCATTTAATAGAAATAACCTATATTTATTTACCCATTTTGACGACTTGTAAATAAAACCTTTAACTTTACAAAATTAACAAACCTGTATATTATGAGGATTTTAAAATACTTATTTCTTTTACTACTGCTAAGTTTTGTGGCTTTATCAATTTTTGTGGCAACTCAAAAAGGAGATTTTACCGTAGAAAGGAGTCAAATCATAAATTCCTCAAAATCAAACGTTTTTAATTTTATAAATGATTACCGAAACTGGGAAGACTTTAGTTCTTGGATTACAGAAGATCCCGAAATGAAAATCATATTTCCCAAAAAAACTATTGGTACAGGTACTGGTTTTTCATGGGAAGGAAAACAAGGATCAGGGGATATATTAACAGTTTATGCAAAAGAAAATAATAGTATTTCTCAAAAAATGAATTTCAATGGAGCTATTTCTGATGTTTTTTGGAGTTTTAAAGATACGATTGGGGGTACAAAAATAACTTGGAAAACAACCGGCAAAATGAGTTTCAGGATGAAAGTTTCTACAATTTTTGATGGCGGAATGAATAAAATTTTAGACGAAATTTATGAAAAGAGTTTAGCGAACATAGACAAAACACTAGATTTTGAATTAAACTCATTTGCAATAAAGATAAACGGACTAGTAAAAAAACTCGGAACATTTTACTTAAGACAAACTTTTACCAGCGAAATCTCAAAAGTGACTAAAAATGCTTCGATTGTATTTCCTAAATTAATAACATTTTGTGAACAAAACAATATCGAGTTAAACGGTAAACCTTTTATTATTTACCATACCTACAATGAAGCAAATGGGCTAGCCAAATTATCTATTTGTTTACCCATAAAAAATCAAATTCTAACCAGTTCTGGAAGTGATATTTTAACTGGAAAACTAGAACCTTTTAATGCCTTGAAAATCACTTTGAAAGGTGATTACTCACATACAAAAACTGCTTTAGATAAAGCAAAAACGTATATTAATACTAACGGAATTGTCGTTGATGGTGCATTTTCACACGTAGAGAATTTCTCCATTAGTAAAACCGACATTAAAAACCCTTCTAAATGGGTTACAGAAATTTACATTCCATTGAAACCAAAAGCAATTCCTGTAACAATTGTTGTTCCACCTACTGCTAAAAAAGTAGAAGTAGTAAAAGAACCAGTCCAGATTAAGGAAGAAGAAGAGTCTGAATTTTAAAAATCAACAAATCAATTAAACCTTTTTAATAAATTCTATTCTAATCTTTAAATAATCGCTTTGCAAGAAGAACAGGAATTTATAAATCACTTGTTAAACCCTAAAACGCAAAATCAAGCGTTTCAGCAGTTATTACAGGATTATCAAAAACCTTTGTACAATCATGTTCGTAACATCGTTTTAAATCACGATGATGCGGATGATGTATTGCAAAATACTTTTATAAAAATCTTTCAGAATCTGAAGAATTTTAAAGGAGAAAGCAAACTTTTTTCATGGATGTATCGCATAGCAACTAATGAATCCTTGACTTTTTTGAAACAAAAATCAAAAAATGGCGGCATCACATCTGAAACCTTGCAAAATAAAACTATTAATAATTTAGAGGCTGATGTGTTTTTTGACGGAAATGAAATTCAAATAAAATTACAAAAAGCAATTGCGTTATTGCCTGAAAAGCAACAATTGGTTTTTAAAATGAAATATTTTCAAGAACTAAAATACGAAGAAATCTCAGAAATATTGGGAACATCCGTTGGAGGATTAAAAGCATCCTATCATCTAGCCGTAAAAAAAATTGAAGCTTTTGTTGCTAGAAATTAAACCTTTTAGCTGTTAAACTGTCTAAGACATATTATGAAAACATTTAAATTAGAGAACGAACCTAAAATTGAAACTGGATTTATAACACCAGAGCATTATTTTGAAAATTTTTCAATCAAAATGATGGAGCAATTGCCTAAAAATGAGCCAAAAGTAATTTCTATTTTTCAAAAAAGAAAAAATATATTTATGATGGTAGCTGCTGTTTTAGTGCTTGCTTTGATGATTCCAATTTTAAATCCTTCAACTGAAAATTCAAAAGATCTTGATGCTGTTGCACTGGAAAATTACATTACATACCAATCTAACGTTAATCAGTATGATTTAATAAGTGTATTAGAGAGCGAAGATATAAACACAATAAACTCTGGCATTGTTTTAGAAGATGATGCAATTGAAGATCATCTATCAACTAATTCGAACTTAGAAAATCTCATTTTAGAATAAAAATAACTGTAAAGCTTACCTAAAGCTGATAACTAAACACATTAAAAATGAACATTAAAAAATTAGCACCAATATTATTCTTATTAGTCTCATTCAATTTTTACGCTCAGGGTGAAAGTATGAAAGAAAAAAAAGAACAAATAAAAGCATTGAAAGTTGCTTTTTTTTCGACCGAATTAGACTTAACAACCACTGAAGCCGAGAGATTCTGGCCCATTTACAACTCCTATGATGACAAGCAGTTTGAACTGAGACATCAAAAAATGAAAACCTACATGAGGAGAATGAGTGATGGATCTCTCGATAAAATCACAGAAAAAGAAGCGAATACCTTTTTAGCTCAAATGGAAGAAACCGAAGAAGAATTGTTTTTAGTTCGCAAGAAGTTCATGCAAAACGTACGAACAATTCTACCCGCTGTAAAAATAGTAAAGCTTAAAAAAGCAGAAGAAGATTTCAATAGAAAACTATTGCAACAATACCGAAACAAAGCACAAAAAAAATAAAACAGTTGATTTTTTTATTAATTCATAAAACACTCTAATGCAATGTATACCAGTATTAGCGTGTTTTTTTATTTAAAAAAAATACGAATCATTTTATTTTGTCCCGCAGCAATTGCTGTATGGTTATCAAGGAACCTAATTGTATAAAGAGTAGAATCAGAGGCTAATTGTTTCCAAGAAATTCCTCCATCTGAAGAATAATACAATCCTGAAAAACCTACCGTTACTATACCTTGACCGTTACTTTTGGGAACATATTGCACACAAGAAGCATAACCAAAACCTTGATTTTCTGCAACGAGATTCCATGTTTTTCCACCATCGGCAGTTAATGCTTTATTAGAAAAATTTTGATTGCGAAGTTCATAATCGCCACCAGCAATAAATCCAATTTTGGCATCATAGAAATCTGCTGTAAAAATTCCCGTCATCGCTTTTCCTTGTACAATTGGGGTATTAAATACTGTCCATGAAGCTCCTTTGTCTGGTGAATAAAAAACTCTCGATTTTTTACCACCTGAAACAATCCATGTATTATTCCCTTTGATTATAATATTAGTATTGCTTGCCGCAAAAGCTGCTTCACCATCCATTACTTTTGGTAATTTATCCGATGGCACTTTACTCCATGAATTGCCACCATCGCGAGTGATGATTACATTCAAACAATCAGCAATTGGATCACCCATGGCAATTCCTTCTTTATTGTTCCAAAATTGCATGCTATCAAAGAATACTTTCTCATGGTTTTCTTGGTAAACTGCCTTTACTTTTTTTTCATCTTTAGATATTTGATACAATAAAGCTGGATTTCCAACATTTAGTATGTAAATATGCTTATTAGTTTGGGCAATACTTCTAAATTCCGGCTTCAGAGAGTCTTTGCTAATGCTGCTTTCAAATTTTTGATTATTATCCATATTGTAAAAACCAAATCGACCTTTATCTCCTGCATACCAAATTTTATTTGCTTCAATTACAATCGCTCTAATACTTATTTTATCCTGAAATAAAGTATCTATTGTTACAGAATTAAAGGCTATGTTAGTATCGTTTTTACCAATAAAATCAGTTGTTTTACAAGATGATAAAAGAGTTAAAAGTAAAAGAATTAAAATAAAATTTTTCATTTTTTATGTTTTTAAGGTCTAAATTACAACTTAAAATTAGAATCATAATAAGTACTCTAATTTATTGGCATAATAATTGGATATTCAAAAAAAAATAAATTAAATTCAATTAACTATGAAAACGAAATTACTACTATTGAGTCTTTTGACTGTTGTTTTCGCCACCCAAATACAGGCTCAAAACAGAACATCAGTAAATGCAATGAATAGCGAAATCAGTGATAACCTGGATCTAAGAGCTGTTGCTTCCATTTTTGGAGATTCTAGAAATCTTCAAGATTTTGAACAACGGTTGAATGACCCTGAGTTGCAAATATCAAACTTAGATTTAAATAATGATAATGAAGTAGATTATTTAAGAGTGATTGAAACTGTAGAAAATCGAACTCACGTAATAATCATTCAATCTATTCTGGATAATGACGTGTATCAAGATGTAGCTACTATTGATGTTGAAAAAGATAGAAACAATCAAATCCACGTTCAAGTTGTAGGAGATGTTTTTATGTATGGTCAAAATTATATTTACGAACCTGTATATTATCGTACTCCCGTAATTTATGCATCTTTCTGGACTCCAAATTACCGTCCCTATTACCCAACTTGGAACTGGGGATATTATCCGTCTTATTATTATGCTTGGAATCCATTCCCAATTTTCAGATATAGAAACAACATCAATATCTGCTTAAACATCAACAACAATTACAATTACGTTAATTATAGAAGAAGTGAGCGAGCATTAGTTCTTTATAGTTCAAGACGTTCTAATGGCTATGAAAGACAAAACCCAAATTATTCTTTTTCTAGAAGAAATACTAACGTTACAAACCGTTATGAGTTAGATCAAAGAAGAGGTTCAAGAAACGAAATAGTAAATTCTAACGGAAGAATAAACGCCCAAAGAGGTTATACCCAAAACAGAACTAGTTCTTCAAGAGAAACGGCTCCACAAAGAGGAAATTCTAACAGAAATTATACTGAAAATAGAACTACTCCACAAAGAGAAGCAGCTCCACAAAGAGGAAATTCTAATAGAGATTATTCTCAAAATAGAACCGCTCCACAAAGAGAAGCGGCTCCACAAAGGGGAAATTCTAACAGAGATTATACTGAAAATAGAACTGCTCCACAAAGAGAAGCGGCTCCACAAAGAGGAAATTCTAACAGAGACTATACTGAAAATAGAACTGCCCCACAAAGAGAAGCGGCTCCACAAAGAGGAAATTCTAACAGGGATTATACTGAAAATAGAACTGCTCCACAAAGAGAAGCGGCTCCACAAAGAGGAAATTCTAACAGAGATTATTCTCAAAATAGGTCTTCACCCTCAGGCCAAATGGCTCCACAAAGAGTAGAAACGCAACCTAGAGGAAATTCTTCCAGAGAAACGGCTCCACAAAGAAACGAATCTCAAAGAGGAAATTCATCTAGAAACGACTCTAGAAAATCCTAAAATATTTTTTTTAAAAACTCAAAACACGACTATAAACGTCGTGTTTTTTTTATGCCACAAACAAGCGCTAATATATTTTAAAAGTGTAAATTTGACCAGTTTTTTAAAAAAAAATTATGAGCACTGCACACAAAGACCTCCATACTAAATTGACATTAGGTGGATTATTGATTTCATTAGGAATAATTTACGGTGATATTGGAACTTCCCCATTGTATGTAATGAAAGCCATATTAGGTGATCATGTTATTAGTGCTGATATTGTTTTGGGAGGAATTTCAGCTGTATTTTGGACACTTACCTTACAAACTACTATCAAATATGTAATTATTACACTCAGTGCTGATAATCATGGTGAAGGCGGAATTTTCGCTTTGTACGCACTAGTTAAAAAGACAAAAATTCAATGGCTTATAGTCCCCGCTATCATTGGGGGAAGTGCATTACTTGCTGACGGAATAATCACACCTCCTATTTCTGTATCATCTGCTGTTGAAGGAATAAGAACTTACTATCCTGATATAAACACAATACCCATCGTTATAGGTATTTTGTTTATTCTATTTACCATACAACAATTTGGAACCAAACTAGTTGGTAAATTCTTTGCACCAATGATGTTAATTTGGTTTGGAATGTTAGCAGTATTAGGAATAGCCCAAATAACTCAAAATACTGTTGTACTAAAAGCAATAAACCCTTACTATGCCTATCAGTTATTAAGCATACATCCTGAAGGTTTTTTTGTTCTAGGATTTGTTTTCCTGTGTACAACTGGTGCAGAAGCTTTATACTCAGATATGGGGCATTGTGGAAGAAAGAACATCAGAATCAGTTGGATATTTGTGAAAATCGCTTTAGTCTTAAACTATTTCGGACAAGCTGCTTACCTCATACAACACGAAGGTGAAACGTTGCAGGGAATTGGTGGGAAAAATGGAAATCCTTTTTATCTAATTATGCCAGACTGGTTTCAACCAATAGGAATTGTAATCGCTACTCTTGCTGCAGTAATTGCTTCACAAGCATTAATTAGTGGATCTTTTACATTGATTAATGAGGCAATGCGATTGAATTTTTGGCCAAAAGTCAAAATAAAATATCCAACAGAATTAAAAGGACAATTGTACATTCCGTCTATAAACTGGCTCCTCTTTTTGGGTTGTGTTGGTATAGTATTACACTTTGAAGAATCCAGTAACATGGAACATGCCTATGGTTTAGCAATTATATTATGTATGATTATGACCACTATTTTACTTAATTATTATTTGATAATGAAAAGAGTAAAATTATATTTTATTGTGCCTTTAATCACTATTTATTTGATCATCGAATTTAGTTTTCTTGCTGCAAACATTACGAAATTTGCTGAAGGAGGTTATGTAACGCTATTTATTGCATTATCATTAATATCAGTAATGACAATTTGGTATTTAGCCAAAAAGATTAATAAAAGCTACACGAAAATTGTTAAAATTGAAGATTATAAAAAGGTGCTAGTTGAATTGAGTGCTGATTTATCTATCCCAAAATATGCCACGCACCTAGTATACATGACTAATGCAAGTAGAACAGATGAAATTGAGGAAAAAGTAATGTATTCCATCCTGCAAAAAAGACCAAAGAGAGCGGATATATATTGGTTTGTACACGTAAATATATTGACTGAACCTTACAAAACAGAATATAAAGTAACAGAGATTGTTAAAGATGATTTGTACCGAGTAGACTTTAATTTAGGATTTAGAGAACCTACAAAAATTAATTTAATGTTCAAGGAGGTTATTAAAGATATGGTATTAAAAGGAGAAATGGATATCACAAGTAGATATGAATCTTTGAATAAAAATAACATCATCGGAGATTTCAAATTTGTGTTATCCGAAAAATTCCTTTCGAACGATAGCGACTTAAGATGGCATGAAAAAATAATTATGAACTCTTATTTCTTAATCAAAAAATTAAGTTTATCCGAAGAAAGAGCGTTTGGTTTGGATAGTAGCTC
>JAYTBZ010000401.1:0-2368 GCA_043736705.1 Flavobacterium sp.
TGATATCCATCTTCTTCTTTACTTTACATTATAATTTCGGTCTGCAAAATTATAAAATTTTTACAAGCCAACCAAGTTTTTTACACCCGAACCTTTTGCATTGCATTCCCTCGGATTCTGAACCCAAAAATCTAAAATATTTGGTTTGTTTGGGCGTGCCGCACCTCCGTTTGTCTGCGGTGCGTCAGGCTCTTCGTTCCCGCTTTTTATCGCCAGCCAAAAAAAGGCTGTCCATAAAAGAGCTCCACTGCCATCCTTCACGCGGATCTTGGGGATCCAAAAATGTGAAGTGGGTTTGATAGTTTGTAAGAAAAAATATTAATATATTTGGGAACAGATAAAACTAACAAAATAGCGTAAAGCCAACTAAAATTGAATGTGTATGCGCTACTTTGTATCGGGTATGTAGAAGTTAGCCGCAAGGTTAAAAAAATCCAAGAATCGAATAAAATATGGAAAAAGATTATTTCCTTTTAGAGGACAAAATAAAGGAAATTGAATCCAAATTTTCAATCAAAAATGGATGGTTAAAAATATACGAAGATGACTCAAAAGATTTTGACGACTCTTCAGCGATATATTGCTGTCTAATTTCAAATAACAAAGTTGAAAAATATAGTAAAAACTACAGTTGGCCACTGACTATGGGCTATGAAGGAAAGCCATCTCTTTATGGCGATAACACATACAAAACTAATGACGAAAAAGGATTAGAACCTTTTTTATTTTACAAAACATTTTCATTACCTGAAACATCAATAAAATATATAGATGTAGCAGAAGAATTTATTCTTTATTTCAGACTGTATGAAAAAGGGAATGATAAACAAAATCGCACATTCTACTATGTTAGCGATTATGGAGAATTAGAAGAAGTTCTAACAATAGAACCAAAATTAATTAAGGTAAAAATCAAATACTTAAAAGAATATATCACAATTAGAGATATGAATTTTGTAGTTTGCTATGATTTTATGAGGCTTCTTAAAAAAATTCCTTCAGAATGGGATATTAAACACAAAGATGAGCTGATAAAGAAAAATGATTCTACTTATAGTCATTTAATAAGATGTGTATCCAACAAAACCCAAAGTTGGATTATGGGGAAAGTGTTTATTAAACCAAACGAAATTAAGAAATCACATTTTGATTTAGGAAAATATAAAAATGAAAGTTTTATTATAGGTGTTGATGATGAAGGCGAATTAATTTATGAAAATTGTGAAGAAACCGATGGAAATCATTTCAAAGTTACATATTTCAAAAAAGAAGTATTAAGCAAATATTATTATGAACCTAACAAATATGAAGTTGATGGATTTAGTGTAAGTTCAAAATTTTTTAGGTTAAAGATAGATAATAATGTAGATGAATACATTCCTGTCTTTCTAAGCAATTTGAGAATTCTTCCTGAAACTGAACAGTTTCATTGGAAACAGTATAATATTCCCCCTAAAGAAGGAATGAATATTAGCCGAACATACTACAGAACAATGATAGAAGGACAATGGGCAGAACAACCTGAAACTGTTGACTTATTTTTCAAATCAAAGTATGAAAGTTTTAATAAAAAATGGGAAACCAAATTTGGTTGGAAATTATATAAACCATTGTCTTCAAAAGATGAATATTTATTAATAGCATTACATAAAATCACATCTAATAATGTGAAAGCCTTTTGTGAACAAACCTTAACTATTGTAAAACTTACAGTTGATAGATTAAACGAAAAAGAACTTGCAAAAGGATTAGAATTAGATTTAAGAGACAGAGGCATTGCAAAATTTGAAAAGTTTTTAAAATCAAAAGGAATGGAAATTCCTGATATGTTTGAATTTTTAAGAAACTTGCAAAATCTGAGGTCAGGTTTAATTGCTCATACATTTAGTGAATCAAATAAAGATTGCGAAAAAGCTCTTAAATATTTTAATATTGAAAGTGATAATTACATTAAAGCTTTAGAAGATATATTTGTGAAATCTGTTTTTACATTTAATACCTTGGAAAAGTACTTTGACCTGAATGAATAAAAACCCAGCGGCTAACAGATAAGGTTTCGTTGCGAGCGCAGCACGAACAACTAAACTCTGGTTGAACGGAACCATTCACTGGCAGGAACTATTCACTTATCGTAAAGTTTAGAGAGAGAATTTCAAGAGGCAAGTGAGCCTCTTTTTTTGTGGGGTAAAATGAAGATGGATTTTGCGTGTGTTCCTTTACTTGTGAACATAAAATCCCTTAATCCTAAATTTAGATTTTATAGGAACTATAACTTTGGCTACAGCCAAGACACTTTGCGACCGCGGTTATCTCGAAAAACGTAACGATCGACGACTTTTCAATAATTAAAAAGTTTGTTTATATTTGT
>JAYTBZ010000402.1:0-11633 GCA_043736705.1 Flavobacterium sp.
AATACAATTGATGAAGTGCCTAAAGATTCCATGCTTAGCATTACATCATCAAAAAATGTCATCTCAACCTGAACAGCAGTAATGCCATTTATAAAAGTAGTTCCTTGAATTTGTCCTTTTATTAAATCAGTATTTAAGTTTAGTTTAAAATCGTTATCAGTTGAATTTGAAATGGCACTAAATGAATTTTCAAGTCCGTTAAAAACATCGCTAATTGTTCCAGCATTCAAATAAATATTTTTCATAGACTTTTATTTAAATAGTTAGATAAAGAATTTTTTCTGTTTTTAATTTACTATTTTTATTGAGTCAAATTACTGAATTATAAGAACTTATGTTGTTATGCAATTCTGTAAAAAAGTATCATAATTTTTAGATTAGCAGCATAAAAATCAATGATTAAAATTGAAAATTAAAGCTTTATGAAAGTAATTAGAATTGATAGTTTGCTATACTGGATTTAAAAAGAATAAATACTGCATTTTTTATTTTATTGTTTAAATGTCATAAAAAATCCGATTGGCATACACCAATCGGATTAATAATTCTGAAATCAAAAATCGTTACTTGAGCCTTAAAACAATAATTGGTCAAGCAATCGACAAACTGAAATCTACAAATGTATAACTTCGCCGTACGCATCAGCAACCGCTTCCATAACTGCTTCGCTCATGGTAGGATGTGGGTGAATTGCTTTTAGAATTTCATGTCCTGTAGTTTCAAGTTTACGCGCTACAACTGCTTCAGCAATCATGTCCGTAACTCCCGCTCCAATCATATGACACCCCAACCATTCACCATATTTAGCATCAAAAATTACTTTTACAAAACCATCAGGAGTTCCTGAGGCTTTAGCTTTTCCAGATGCCGAGAACGGGAATTTACCAATTTTTAATTCGTATCCTTTTTCTTTAGCTTGTTTTTCAGTTAGACCAACTGAGGCAATTTCTGGAGTTGCATACGTACAACCGGGTACGTTTCCGTAGTCGATAGGTTCAACGTGTAAACCTGCGATTTTCTCCACACAATTAATTCCTTCTGCTGATGCAACATGTGCTAGCGCTTGTCCTGGCGTAACATCACCAATAGCGTAATAACCTGGAATATTCGTTTGGTTGTACGCGTTGACTAAAATTTTATCTTTGTCAGTTGCGATTCCTACTTCTTCTAATCCAATGTTTTCAATGTTGGTTTTGATTCCAACAGCCGAAAGCAATATCTCAGCTTCCAGAACTTCTTCTCCTTTTGCCGTTTTCACAAATGCTTTAACACCTGCTCCTGCAGTATCAATTCTTTCTACAGATGAGTTTGTCATGATTTTAATACCTGCTTTTTTCAAAGAACGTTCCATTTGTTTCGAAATGTCTTCGTCTTCAACGGGAACTATATTAGGCATAAATTCTACAATGGTTACCTCAGTTCCCATAGAATTGTAGAAGTGTGCAAATTCAACTCCAATAGCTCCAGAACCTACAATAATCATCGATTTTGGTTGGGTTGCTAGTGTCATTGCCTTTCTATAACCAATCACTTTTACATCATCTTGAGGCAAATTTGGTAATTCACGAGAACGAGCTCCAGTGGCAATTATTATATGGTCTGCACTGTATTCAGTAACGGTATTGTCTTTGGCAGTGACATCAACTTTTTTGCCAGGTTTTAGTTTGCCAAAACCCTCAATTACGTCAATTTTATTTTTTTTCATTAAAAATTGAACTCCTTTGCTCATTCCATCGGCAACAGAACGACTGCGTTGTACTACGGCAGAGAAATCTTTGTCAAATGATGAAACAGTCAATCCGTAATCAGAAGCGTGCTTTAAATAATCAAAAACCTGAGCTGATTTTAGCAACGCTTTTGTTGGGATACAGCCCCAATTTAAGCATACACCTCCTAAGTTTTCTTTCTCTATTACGGCTACTTTAAAGCCTAATTGTGATGCTCTAATAGCTGTAACATATCCGCCTGGACCACTTCCTAAAACTATAATGTCGTATTTCATTTTTAAGTTTATTTATTTTTTATTTTTAGTAAAATGCAATTAATTAGATTAGAATTATTTTACAGTTTGATTTTAGCTTATATGTAGCAAAATTAAGAATTTATTTTAAAAAAAATGCGGTTGGTCAAGTTTATTAGAAAGCATAAGATGTGCTGAAATATTATTTCATTTTTAAATAAGCTTCGATATAATTGCTGGTTGAGAAATACTCCTCTTTTAATTTCTTTAAATGAAGAAATACATCTTGCTGCTGCGGATAATTAGGGTCTAAGCAATCTTTAAGCTCGGCATCTCTAACGCTCATAATGATATACCAATAGCCTTTTCTCGAAGTATAAAGGCTCTCTAGCATAGGATCGTTACCCTTCGCACTTAAAGCTGCGTCAACTGCAAAGGGTATTAGATTTACTGTTTTTGTAGTTCGCTCACGTTCAAAAAAGGATAAATAATAGATTTTACTATTGATAGTAATTGAAATATTTGACTCAACATTTGTATGATTCAAATCATATTTTGAATTCATAAAATTATAGAACTCAGCTGCATTTTTTGTGTCTTCAAAAATGAATCCATAACAATTTGGAAGGTCCTTTTTGAATTTTTTTGCATTTGCTATTTTTTCTCCTTTAATATCTGGCGCAATTTTTACCGGAATACAAGAATGAGCCAATAGAATTAGTACGCAAAAACAAATTTTTTTCATAAACGGAAAAGTTAATTTGACGGTATTAATTGGTTCATTTAATTAAATTTTAATTCGCTACCGAAAACTGAGAATCATATAAATTTTTATAATACCCATTTTCACGGTTTATCAATTCTTGATGCGTTCCTTGTTCTACGACTAAGCCTTTATCCATTACCACAATTTTATCAGCATTGATAATAGTTGCCAATCGATGTGCAATTACAATCGATGTCCTACCTTTGGTAATTGTTTCCGTCGCACGTTGAATTAACTCCTCAGAATAGGTATCAATTGATGAAGTGGCTTCGTCTAAAATTAAAATACTTGGATTGCTTACATACGCTCTCAAAAAAGCGATCAATTGGCGTTGTCCAGATGAGAGCATAACTCCGCGTTCTTTTACATCAAAATCATAATTATCGGGCAAGCTCATGATGAAATCGTGCACGCCTATTTTTTTGGCTGCAGCCAAAACCTGTTCTCTACTAATTTCAGCGTTATTTAAAGTAATATTATTAAAAATCGTGTCTGCAAATAGGAAAACATCTTGTAGGACAACTGCAATTTGTTTTCGCAAGGAACCTAATGTGTAATTCTCAATATTTTGATTGTCAATAAAAATGGACCCACTGTTAATTTCATAAAAACGGTTTAGTAAGTTAATAATTGTAGATTTACCAGCACCTGTCGAACCTACAATGGCAATAGTTTGACCGGCATTTACCTCTAAATCAATTCCCTTTATCACTTCTTCATCCGGAATATATCCAAAACGGACTTTCTGGAACTTGATATCTCCTTTAAAGATGGGTGCTTCAATAATTCCGGTATCCTGAATTTGATCTTCGGTGTCTAAAATATCAAAAACTCGGTTTGCTGCAATCATGCCCAGTTGCATCTCGTTGAATTTATCTGCAATTTGGCGCAAAGGGTTGAACAACATTCCGATAAACATGGTGTATGAAAATAAATCTCCAAAAGTGGTAAAAGTATCTCCGTTCAATATTTTTATTCCGCCATAAAGCACAATAAAACCAAGTGTTAAAGAAGAAATAATATCAGCAATAGGAAAAAAGATGGAGTTATAAAGAATAGTTTTAATCCAAGCAGTTTTGTGTTTGTTGTTGATTTGTTTGAACTTTTCGTATTCAATTTCCTCCCGGTTAAAGAGCTGCACAATCTTCATACCTGTTACTCTTTCCTGAACAAAAGAGTTCATGTTGGCAATTTGCGTACGCACTTCCTCAAAAGCAACTTGCATTTTCTTTTGAAAAATTCGGGTGAAAAACACTAGGATCGGCATAGCTACAATCACAATCCAGGTTAAGGTCCAGTTCATATAAAACATGAATGCTAGCACCACAACCATTTTCATCAAATCACTAATAATCATGAATAAACCTTGACTGAAAATTCGAGCAATAGATTCGATATCCGAAACGGATCGTGTTACAAGTTGACCCACAGGAACGTGATCAAAATATTTCATTCGGAAACTCAAAATGTGTTGAAACAGTTTCGTTCGTATGTCTTTTACAATATCCTGACCGAGCCAGTTTGCCCAAAACACAAAGTAAAATTGAGAAAACACTTCGAATAGAAGTACTATTCCCATCAAAATTACATATAGTAATAATCCTTGTTTGTCCTCGGTTGCAATGTATCCATCTACAGTTTGTTTCAATAAATAAGGACGCAAGGCTGCGAAAATAGACAGTGAAATGGCGAAAATGATCACACCATTAAAACGCCATTTGTAGGGTTTTGTAAATTTTAAAATTCGTTTGAATAATCGCGTATCAAATGCTTTTGCTTTCATATTTTTTAGAGCTGTTCCTGCTATCCGTTTCAATCTTTTATGTTTTTTTTTAAAACATGAAAGGATTTTCACTTCTATCAGGGCTATTAGGTAATGTAATCGTATTCTATTTTGGTTAAATATAAACCATGTGCCGGTACCGAAAAACCCGCTTTATCTCTGTTTTTACTTTCTATAATTCCCGAAAAATCTTCTAATGTAATTTTGTGTAATCCAACATTTACGAGTGTTCCCACAATAGCACGTACCATATTACGCAAAAAACGATTGGCTGAAATGGTAAAAATTAAGTTGTTATTTTCTTGTTTGTCTGCGCCTAGTTCGGCTGTGCCTCGAGTCCAATAGGCTTCAAAGATAGTACAGTCAAAAGTATTAACATCGGTATTTACTTTTGAAAAACATTGAAAATCAGTGTGGTTAAATAGTAGTTGCGCAGCTTCATTCATTAAATTGATATCTAATGGTTGATGGAAATACCAACTGTTTTCCTGTGCGAAAGCATCCTTAAAAGTATTAATGTGATATTCGTAGGTTCTTTTGGTTGCATCAAAACGGGAGTGTGCTTGTTCGTGTACCGGAATAATGTCATAAACCACAATATCTTTTGGCAAGTAGGAGTTGATTTTATGCACTAAACTTGCAACATCAATAGGCGTTTCAAAATCAAAATGGGCATACATTTCCTTTGCATGTACGCCAGTATCTGTTCTTCCAGCACCCATAATATTGACCTTTGAATTCAGTAGTACTGAAAATGCTTTGTTCAATGTTTCTTGAACAGATGCAGCATTTGGCTGGTGTTGCCAACCGTGATATTGGGTTCCGTTATACGCTAATTTTATGAAATATCTCAACTGACTTTTTTTGAAGTCACAAAGATACTTATTAATTTTTTTGCCACGAAGTCGCATAGGTGCAAAGTTTGTTAAGTTTCGATTTCATTTTTTATTTGGAATTTGAATGTTTATTTTTATCGCAAAATCCTAGCCCAGATAGAAGTGAAAATCCTTTATTGTTTTTGCTTCCAAAAACAATAAAGATTGAAACGGATAGCTGGAAATAGCTCCCAAAAAAATTATTTTGAAAAAAATACTCCTCCTTTCAGACACACACAGTCATATTGACGATACGATTTTGAAATATGTAGCACAAGCTGATGAAGTCTGGCATGCAGGTGATATTGGCAATTTGGCAGTGACCGATGCTATAAAAGAGCTGAAACCGTTGCGTTGCGTATACGGTAACATTGATGATGCGACGGCTCGAATGGAATTTCCGTTGCACAATCGTTTTATGTGTGAAGGAGTCGATGTTTGGATCACTCATATTGGCGGTTATCCTGGTAAATACAATCCAAACATTAGGTCAGAGATGCAGACAAATCCTCCAAAGTTGTTTATTTGCGGGCATTCGCACATCCTGAAAGTGATGTTTGATAAAAAGCATAATTTATTGCATATGAATCCGGGAGCAGCAGGCAAAAGTGGTTTTCACCAAGTGCGTACGATGCTTCGGTTTGTAATTGATGGCGATAAAATAAAAGATATGGAAATTATTGAGATGGAAAAGCGGACGTAATTCTTTTTTGCTTGTACGTGATTGGGACGTTAAGTACAACAGTTGTTCCTAAATTAACTTGGGAATTGATTTTAATAGTCCCTTGCAATGTTTTGATACGAGCTTTAATTTGGTTAATTCCAAAACCTTCTAAAATATAAAACGAAGCAGTGTCAAATCCTTTTCCATTATCTTTAATAGTGATTTGGAGTATTTTATTATTTTCTTGAATCGTTAAATATCCTAGAGTTGCGCCACTGTGTTTTATGATATTATTGAGAAGTTCCATGGTAATAAAGTACATTTTCATTTCAAAATCTTCATTGTAGCGTGTTGCTGCAGGCACTACCATCGTACATTTAAATTGAAGTACAGAATTAGAATTTTTTTCGCATAAATCCTCTAAAGCGTAAAATAAACCAAATCGAGATAAAAGCGTTGGCATTAATTCATGTGATAAATCTCTAATTTGATCGTGTGCTTCCTGTAAAATAGATTTAGTTTTTGTGATTTCCTCTGCATTAGTTTTATGAGTAGAGGTAAACGCATTTAAATGTAGTCCAGCTGAGGATAGCAATGCACTAATGTTGTCATGTAAGAATGATGCAATTTTTTTTCGCTCTAATTCTTGTCCGTTGATGGAGGCATTAATCGTATTTTGCTGTAATTGATTTTGTATGTCTTTAATCTTATTTTTTTGTTTTAGTTTTAAGTTTTGTGAAAAAATATAAAAAAGGAAAAAGAAAAAGAATAAAATAATAATTAACAATATTAAAATTTTTTTATTTTTTGATTGCTCCTGAATTAGCAGGGATTTTTTGGTTTTGTATTCGTTTCCTATTTTATCTATTTCTCTTTTATATTCATCTATTTCAAGATTTATTCCTGCAACGTTGGCCTTGTTTAACTTTTCCTCAATGTTTAAGGCAGTGGTTAAATCATTGAAAAGAGCAAGATTTTTATATGCATGTTCATAATCTTTATTTTTTAGTAAAAATTTTGAATATTCATGATAAGAATAGGATAAATCTGATTTTTCATCGCCTTCTTGTCCTAGCTTGATTGCATTTTGGAAAAAAAATGATGCTCTTTGTATGTTATTTCTATGATTGTAATACATTCCATTTAACATGTTTAATGCAACAATGGTTGATTTATCACCGTATTTTTTGTGATATTTATTAATGTACTGTAAATATGGATACCCTTTATCGTATTGCCCAATATCAAAATAAGCCCAAGTTATGTTTAGTTTTGTAAAAACTATTTGTACAGAATCATGAATTTTTGTGCTGTATTCTAGTGATTTTTTATAATGGTAGATGCCTTTTTCATAAAGTTTTTTATCAAAACAATAGATGTTTCCCAAATTATTATTTATCCAATTTTTTAAAATATTGTTATTGGTTTTGTTACAGTAAGTCAATGCTTTTAAATAATAAAAATGCGCTTTATCACATTCGGCTAGTTGGTCAAAATTAGCAGCAATTGTATTGTAAGTTCCAGCGATTAAATCATCATCTTTTAAAGCGATTGCTTGCTTTAGGGCTAGTCTGGATTTAATTAGTGACTTTTCATAATCACCCAATTTCATTAGCTCATTTGCTTCTTTGGCAAGTAGAACAACTGTATTTTTTTGAGGAAGTTTTTCAGGTTTTAAAACTACAATTCCATAGAAATTAAGCAGTAAAATTAATACTACAAAAACGGGTTTGTACGGCATAAATACGGTATTTTTTTGCTTGTTATTTTTTTCTGAGATTAGCGTTTAAAACCATTTCATATTATTATGTTTATGATTTTATTAATTTGTTTTTTAATGCGTATTTAACCAAACTGATTGAGTTTTTTGCGTCAAGCTTTTTCATTATATTTTTACGGTGCGTTTCTACAGTATTCATACTTATGAACAGTTTATCACTTATTTCTTTGCCACTGAATTCAAGTGCTATTAGAGTGATAATTTCTAGCTCTCGATCCGTTAACATCGAGTTTACTACAGGATTATTTTTGATTAATTTTGAATTGTCTTTTGTAATGGTATTGAATATTTTTTCTCGAACCGCATTACAAAAATATTCTTCATCTCTGGAAACGGCATGAATGGCTTCAACTATGTTTTCGCCAGCACATTTTTTTGTTAAATAGCCACTGCAACCTAACTTCATGACTTCCTTTATGATTCTTAAATCGTCATGACTGGATAAAATCAGGACTTTACAAGGAAAGCCTTTTTCGGCAAATTCCTTGATTACTTCAATACCATCTTTTTCTGGCATGTTTATATCCAAAATTAGTATATCCGATTTGTTTTCAGTGACGTCTTGAAAAACAGTACTTCCGTTAAGAGAGTGACCTACAACTTCAAAATCGATTACGGTGTTAAGAAGTGTACGAATGCCATCGATAAGTATTTGATGATCATCAGCAAGGTGAATTCTAGTTTTTTGTGGCATATCGTTTTCGTTATTCAAATTTATAAAAAAAATTGAACAATATCATTTTATAAGATTTTTATTCTGTTTTAAAGAAATAAAAAAATAAAATACAAAAAAACCCGAATTTACATTCGGGTTTCCTTCGCACTAATAAACTAAAATTTATAGGTTTACCTCAACCTATCCACAGATTTTACAAGATCTTCATCCTTCTTGATCGCCTTATTAGCCAAAACTAAAAATACGATAGCAAGTACCGGTAGAAACATCCCAATACCTTTCTCCGAGACAGCAGGTGTCTCTCCAGATAGATTTAGTGAACGATATACAAACAATCCTAATAAAATCAAATTTAAAATGATATTCAATCTGCCAATAACAAATTGATTTTGTCTTTTTTTATAGGAAACAATACTTAATAAGGTCATTGCAGTACTTAGTCCTAATATTATAGTGTACACTTGACTTTGCATGAAATAAAATTCTTTACCATCTTTTAAAATCCAAAGTGGAATAAAAAAAAGTAAAATGCTAGTTGTTACAAAAGCAAGTAGTAAATATAGAGTCTGGATTCGTTGTATCATTTGTTAAATATGTTTTACAAAAATATATTTTCTTTTTAATAAATACTATTGTCTGATTGAATTTTATTCGTATTATTGCATCATAATTCCGTAAGCACTTCATACTGCGGTTGATTCAAAATAAAGTTCACTACCCATCTTTACATTATTTTCCAAAAATTAATTAAACTCAAAGAACATTCATGTTTGATATTTCTGCATTAAAAGAAATGAAGCTTTCTGAGCTTCAAGAAATAGCTAAGTCGGCTAAAACCATAAAATTTAATGGTGTAAAAAAAGATACTTTAATCAGTCAAATTTTAGAGCATCAATTGATTGCCGTTGCATCAAATACAAAAAAGGACGAGAGTCTTGATGACGACAAACCCAAAAGAGTTAGAATAGTTCCCGTTAAAAAAGCATTGATTCAGAAAAACACAACAAATACTCTTTTTGAAAAAGAAGCAGTTGAAACAACTGATTTAGTTGAAAATAATACTGTGGCTGAGCCTATTTTAAATGAAGATCAAGAAGGAACTCCAAAAGCGGAATCTAATGGAACTGAAAAGAAAGTAGGTAAAGTTATTAAGTTTAATAAATCAGCTTACGAGAAAAAAATTGCTTTAAAAAAGGATAAAGAAGAGGTAAAAGAATCTAATTCACAATCAGTAGTTGTTGATATTCCGACTGAGGAAAACTCAGAATCACTGGTTGCTCCAGCAAAAAAAATAAATCCAAATCAATTAAATAAACAGAATCCTAATCAAAACCCGAATCAAAATGGGAATGGTAACGGGAATCAAAATCCAAATTTTAAAAATAAGAAAAGTAATTTTGCAGCTTCTGATTTTGAATTTGACGGAATTATAGAAAGTGAAGGTGTTCTTGAAATGATGCCTGATGGTTATGGTTTCTTGCGTTCTTCAGATTATAATTATCTGGCCTCACCAGATGATATTTACTTATCGACATCTCAAATTAGATTATTTGGTCTTAAAACCGGAGACACCGTAAAAGGCGTGGTTCGTCCACCAAAAGAAGGAGAGAAATTTTTTCCATTAGTTCGAGTATTAAAAATAAACGGACACGATCCTCAAGTGGTTCGTGATAGAGTCTCATTCGAACATTTGACTCCAGTTTTTCCTTCTGAAAAATTTAAATTGGCTGAAAAACAAAGTACTATTTCCACCCGAATCATCGATTTATTTTCACCAATAGGAAAAGGACAACGTGGAATGATTGTGGCACAACCAAAAACGGGTAAAACGATGTTGCTGAAGGAAATTGCTAATGCAATTGCTGCCAATCATCCTGAAGTGTATTTGATTGTTTTATTAATTGATGAACGTCCAGAGGAAGTTACTGATATGCAACGTAGTGTACGTGGCGAAGTAATTGCTTCCACTTTTGATAGAGAACCTCAAGAGCATGTAAAAATTGCGAATATCGTTCTTGAAAAAGCAAAACGATTGGTAGAATGTGGACATGATGTAGTCATTTTACTCGATTCGATTACACGTTTAGCCCGAGCGTACAACACCGTTCAGCCAGCTTCTGGAAAAGTATTGAGTGGTGGTGTGGATGCTAATGCCTTGCAAAAACCCAAACGTTTCTTTGGAGCTGCTCGTAATGTAGAAAATGGCGGTTCGCTAAGTATTATTGCCACTGCATTGACTGAAACGGGTTCTAAAATGGATGAGGTTATTTTTGAAGAATTCAAAGGTACTGGAAACATGGAATTGCAATTAGACAGAAAAATTGCTAACAAACGTATTTTCCCTGCGATTGATTTGACTTCTTCAAGTACTAGACGTGATGATATGTTATTGGATCAAAAAACATTGCAACGCATGTGGATTATGCGTAAAATGCTTTCAGATATGAATCCTGTAGAAGCGATGACATTAATAAATGATCGTTTCAAACAAACGAGAACTAATGAGGAATTCTTGATTTCTATGAATGACTAAAGAAATAGCAATTTCAATTTCAAAAATCAATTTTTTGATTTGGTTAATAGCATAAAAAAACTCCAATTTTCAATATGAAAATTGGAGTTTTTTGTGTTTTGCAATTGCAATTGTTTTTACTAATTGAATTTCAACTATTCTTTTCTCTCGAGCAATGCCATATAGAATCCATCAAAACCACTTTCCGAAGCCAAGATTTTTTGATCTTTAATAAAATTGAATTGTTGACCAATTTCAGTTGTCAAAAAGCGTTTTACTTGTTCTTGATTTTCGGATGGTAATATAGAACAAGTGGCGTACACTAATTTTCCACCTGGTTTTACAATTTTAGAATAACTTTCTAATACTTCCGATTGTACTTTACGAATGTTGTCAATAAATTCTGGTTTCAATTTCCATTTAGCATCAGGATTTCTTTTTAAAACTCCCAGACCACTACAAGGTGCATCAATCAAAACTCTATCGGCTCTTTCATGAAGTTTCTTAATCACTTTGGTGGAGTCTATAATGCGGTATTCAATATTGAAAGCACCATCTCTTTTAGCCCTTATTTTTAATTGCTTTAATTTACTTTCGTATAAATCCATAGCAATCAA
>JAYTBZ010000403.1:0-26911 GCA_043736705.1 Flavobacterium sp.
AAAATCAATCTCTTTCCCAACAGAACGTTCTGATGCTACTGGAATTAATTCTGTTACTGGGAAGTTTCTTTCGGCTAAAACTTTCAACATGATCTCGCCAACCATTCCGGTAGCACCAACAACTGCTATTTTCATCGTATATGTTTTTTCTAGGTTTACATTTGAATAACAAAAGTAATTAATATTAAAAACATTTCAATCACGTTCACAAAAAATAACAAAATGTTACAAAACAAACTTTTTATTAAAAAGAAAAACCGCCTCAGTTACGAAGCGGTTTAGTTAGAATATATAATGTAGCGGAAATTACTTTTTTAACAAATCTCTAATCTGAGTCAATAATTCTTCTTGAGTTGGGCCCGCTGGAGCAACAACAACAACTACTTCTTTTTTCTTTGCTTTTTCAGCTGCTCGTAACACTACAAAAATAAAGAATGCAATAATGATAAAATTAATGATTGCTTGTACCAAATTTCCGTAGGTAATTACCGCTGCGCCTGCTGTTTTAGCGGCAGCTAAATCGGGATACGAATTACCATCTAAAGTTACGAACTTTTTAGTAAAATCTATTCCACCGGTAAGTAAACCAACTATTGGCATAATAACATCATCAACAGCTGAACCGACTATTTTACCAAAAGCGCCACCAATAACAACTGCCGTTGCTAAGCTTAAAACGTCTCCCTTCATTAAAGAGGCTTTAAAATCACCAAAAAAACCCATAGTATATAATTTAAATTTATAATTGTTTAAAGTAACTAACGTACTTAAAATTTAATACAATAGCAAAAAATACTACAAAAGTATTTATTCCCTGAAAAATATTCGTTTCACACGCTGAGAAATATTAGTCAAAATTTCATAGGAAATAGTATGTAATTTTTCAGCGATGTAATTCACAGTAAGGTTTTCACCGAAAACTACAACAACATCGCCTTCATGGCAATTGATATCCGAAACATCAATCATGAGCATATCCATACAAATACTGCCAACAATTTGGGCTTTTTTATTTTTGACCATAACATGTCCCACACCATTGCCCCAACTTCTCGAGATTCCATCTGCATACCCAATAGGAATTGTAGCAATTGTAGTTGTTTTATTGGCGATGAAACGGCGTCCATATCCTACACTTTCTCCGGCCGAAATAGTTCTTAACTGTGAAATAACCGTTTTTAATGTCCCTACATTTTCGAGTTTTTTTTGTTCTTCGGCATCATTTGAAACGCCGTACAATCCAATTCCCAATCGAACCATATCGTATTGTGCGTTTTTAAAATTACTAATTCCTGACGTATTTAAAATGTGCCGCAACGGTTTTATTTGCAATTCAAGAAGCAATTTTGAGGATGATTTTTCGAATAAAGCAATCTGAGAATTTGCAAAATCCATATGTTCTAGATCATCGCTGGTCGCGAGATGGGATAAGATACTTTTTACTTGCACTGTTTCATTTCCTTGTAGCGCAACGATCAACTCATTGATGGTGTTTTCCTCAAAACCTAAACGGTGCATACCCGTATCTATTTTTATATGAATAGAGAAACGATGCAAGTTTTTTTGTTTGGCTAGTTTAAGAAAAGCATATAGCCCTTTTAGACTATAAATTTCTGGTTCTAGTTGGTGTTGAATTATAGCTGAAAAACTTGTGCTTTCTGGATTAAGCACCATAATAGGCAACGTAATCCCACCGTTTTTTAGCGCAATTCCCTCATCGGCGAAAGCCACACCCAAGTAATCTACCTTGTGATGCTCAAGTAATTTGGCAATTTCGAGTCCGCCATTGCCATAACCAAACGCTTTTACCATCACCATCATTTTCACCTTTGGCTTCAACTTCGACTTATAAAAATTTAAATTATGACTTATCGCATTCAAATTGATTTCTAACACTGTTTCGTGTGTTTTCTCCTCCAGCAAATAGACAATTTCTTCAAATTGAAAAGTCCTTGCGCCTTTGATCAAAATGGTTTCGTTGTTAAAATCTAACGTATGAAAATCGGTTATAAATTCAGCTGTGTTTTTATAAGTAATTGCATTCTCAAATTTAGTTTTTAATGCCGAAATGGTTTCACCAATTCCGATGACACGATCAATTTTATGAGCAGTAATCAAATCTGCCACTTTATCATACAACTCGTCCTTAGGCAAACCACTTTGAAAGATGTCAGACAAAATCACCGTTTTCCTCTTATATTGTTTTTGGCTTTCTAGAAAATCTAAAGCTATTTTTAAAGATTGAAAATCAGAACTATAACTATCATCGATGATACTGCAATTATTGATTCCGTTTTTGACTTTTAAACGCATTTCTACTGGATACAACAATTCCATCCGGTTTTGTATAGTTGCTTCATCGTATTTAAAATACAGTAAAACCATCAAACATGAAATCGCATTCTCGATTGATGCCTCATCTTGAAAAGGAATTTTGACATCAAAATGCTTTTTATCCAATTGAATTTTCAAAATTGTATCCTCCAAAAAAACTCTCTTGGAAACCAAGACCGAGGCGCTAGCATCATCCCAACTCCAAGTAAATGTTTTAATATTTGGCTTGAGATAGGCGTCAATATTTTCGTTTTTATTGTAAATTAAAACTTGAACGTGTTCAAAAAGCTTTAGTTTTTCTTTTATTTTTTCTTGGCTGCTGGCAAAACCTTCATCGTGCGCTGTGCCTATATTGGTAAGAACACCAATGGTTGGCTTGATAATTTGCTCTAATTTTTCCATTTCGGAAACCGTTGAAATACCGGCTTCAAAAATCCCGAGATTGTGTTGCTCGTTGATTGCAATAACAGACAGCGGAACACCAATTTGTGAGTTGTAACTCTTTGGACTTCGGATGATGTTATAATCGGGACTCAATAAAAAATTTAACCATTCCTTGACAATCGTTTTGCCATTACTTCCCGTTATCCCGATGATAGGAAAATTAAAAAAACTGCGATAATTGGCAGCAAATTCTTGTAAAGCAAGCGTAGTGTTCTCGACAACAAAGAAATTAGCGTTTCCTTTACATCCCTGTGGAATATGAGTAACCACAAAATTCTGTACTCCCACTGCAATCAATTCCTTGATGTATTCGTGCGCATCATTATTGGGTCCTACTAGTGCAAAAAACAAGGTTTGTAAACCGTTTTGTAGCGAGCGACTGTCTATAGAAATGTTGTCTAGCTTTATAGCTGCAGCATTACCCACAAAAGATGCGGTGCTATTTTGAATACTTTTTAGAATTTTTTTGCTCATGAAAATAGAAAGAAATTGAAATCGGTTTCTGATGTATTACTTATTCTTTACAACGCTAGCTCACGCTAAAAGATTCTCAAAAATACCATTTCTTTTCAAAATTAAGTGGTGTAATTGCTGGCTAAATGTAAAAAGAAATAGCGTTTCTTCATTTTGTGCTTGTTTTGCGCGAGGGATTGTAGTGGAGCTCTTTTACAATTCCGTTTTTTTCCAGGATTGTAAAAAGCGGGAACAGAAAGCCCGACGCTTTGTAGAGGCTTTTTGCCGAGACAACGCGACGCGCCCAAAAGAATATTGCCGAATGGATTGTACAAAAAAGTATTTTATATTTATAACAAGAAACATTTACAATTGCATTACTATTTTTGCAGATTACTTATATTTGTTTGTAGCTAAAAATAGATGTTTTGAAAAAAATTCTTCCGTTGTTTTCTTATGTTTTCCATCCGATATTCATACCTGCTATGGCAGCATTGTTTTACTTGTTCTTTACCGATTCTGAGTTTTCCAGTCAGGAAAAATTATTTGTATTTTTTCAAGTTGTGGTTTTAACGGTGCTATTGCCTTTGTTGGTTTTTTTATTACTAAAAACAGCTGGAAACATAGACTCTATGATGCTTACCAAGATATCCCAACGAAAAATTCCGCTACTGATTCATAGTTTTCTGCTAATTTTTTTGGTAAAAAAAAGCATTACTATTGACCGTTATCCCGAATTGCATTTTTTCTTTTTAGCGGCGCTTTTGAGTACATTATTGGCCCTTATTCTTTTATTTGCCAATATAAAAGCGAGTCTTCATATGATCTCCATAAGTTCCTTAACGGTATTTATAATTGGGCTGAGCTTGCATTTTCAAAATCCAAATACTGTTTTAATTACTATCCTCATCCTACTGAATGGACTTGTGGCTTCCTCCCGCTTAGAAATGAAAGCCCATACCAATAGCGAGTTAATACTTGGGTTTGTTTTCGGTGCGGTACCACAGTTACTTTTACTTGTTCTCTGGTTATAGAATATAGAAAATAATTCCAATATTTAAGGCTTTCACGTTTACTGGCTCACCATTTACTTGAGCTGATTTAAACAGTGAATTTAAACCATAATAGGCATATAAATTAATGGTGTTGTATCCGGCGGAGATGTACGTTCCATATTGTATTTTGTTGAAGTCTTCATTGCCTGTTACATTTGCTTTAACGCCAGAACCATCAAAAATAGAGTTGTCGTAGATCAAATAACTCAGTTTGAATCCGCCGTAAATGCGCCAAAATTTATGACTCTCATAAGTCGATGTTCGCCATCGGAACTCTAATGGAACATCAAGGAAGAGTTGCGAAAATTTGTTTTTGTTGTAAATTGTCTCAGCATCAATGTAGTTATATGTCTGCTTGTCTCCCACGGTGACAATAGCTAAATTTTGATTGTAATTGTTGTAAGTAAAACCAATACCAGAGGCAAAAGCAACAGTTCTATATTTATTAAGGGGCATATCTCTTAGAAACCCTACTGAAAATCCTGATGAAAACTTACTTTGCGACAAACTGGATGGTTTGTTCCTCAAAATATTATACGTTAGGCTAAAATAAAACTGATCTTCGCGGTATAAGGAATCCACTTTTTTTTCTGGAACACTTTCAGACAATATGTTTTCCTGTGAAAAAACATTAAAAACCGAAAATAACAGCAAACAACTTAGAGAAATACGCATATTGATGTAGATTAAATGTACCATTAGACTGGTTGAATCAAATTTCGAACTAATGTGCTAATGCAACATTACAAATATAGGATTTTGAAGGTTTTCAAAAACGTATTCCTAGTAAATAAAGCTAGATTAATTGATTATTAAAAACAATACTGAAATGATTTAATCTAGAAAATAGACTTTATGGATATCTATACATTTTATAGCGTTTGCTTTCCTGCTTTTGTTTACCCTATTTATTCCAGTTAAGCAAAAAACTTGAAAGACCAGTACTAACCCGAAAGAACATCTCACAAATAAATAATGCTCAGCACTACATACCTGACCCTTTTTTGTTTTATACGTTTGGCCAAACTAAAAAGTTTGTCACGCCATAAAACAAAAAATGCTTCCCTTGTAGGAAGCATTTTTTATTCAGCAGAGAGGATGGGATTCGAATGTACGTAATCACCAATAATCATAAAGAGTCAAATTTTATATATATCACGGACTTATAGAGACTTTAATAAAATAAAATATCATAAAGTATCATTGCATATCAAAATAATTGGGTGTAGATTTGGGTGTAATTTATTTGACCCCAATTATGAATACTATCAAACGAAATATAATTTTCACGTTAGAAAACAGAAAAAAAGATAACATTCTCATAGTTGAAAATGTCCCAATCCGAATGCGAGTTATTTTCGCCAATAACCGTATCGATTTTTCTACTGGCTATCGCATTGATGTTTCGAAATGGGAAAAGGATAAAGAAAGAGTAAAAAACGGATGCATAAATAAACTAAAACAAAGTTCATCTGACATCAATACTGGTCTTTCAGAATACTATTCTTGCGTCCAAAATATCTTCAAAAATTTTGAAGCACAAGGTTTTATTCCTAGTGCGGAACAATTAAAAAATGAATTTAAAACAGCTATCCAATCGGAATCTTCGGAAGAATCTACATCCAAAAAAATAGATTTCATAGCGGTAATTGATGAATTCACAACAGAAATGGGCAGGCAAAACAATTGGACTGATGCAACGTTCCAAAAGTTTACTACAATGAAAAAGCATCTCAAATCTTTCAACCCAAACCTTGATTTTGATTTTTTTACCGAAAGCGGATTAAATGACTATATAATTTATTTACGTGATGATAAAAAAATGCGTAATACAACTATTGAAAAACAATTAAGTTTCTTCAAATGGTTTCTAAGATGGGCAGATAAAAAGGGATACAACAAAAACAAAGCTTATGAGTTTTTTAGACCTAAACTAAAAAAAGCTCCAAAAACAGTGATTTTTTTAACTGTGGAAGAATTGACAAAACTTACTAATTGTATAATACCAGATAAAAAACAATATCTAGAGCGAGTACGTGATGTTTTTCTGTTTACTTGCTACTCCGGACTTAGATACAGTGACGCCTATAATCTCAAAAAAAATAACGTTAAAAAGGACCATCTTGATTTTATAACCAAAAAAACTGGCGATCGTCTTATTGTAGAGTTAAATAAACATAGCGAATCAATTCTCGAAAAGTATAAGCACATAAACTTTGAGGAAAACAAAGTGCTACCAGTAATTACAAACCAGAACATGAATATCTATTTAAAGGAACTCGCCGAATTAGCCAAAATCAACGAACCCGTTAGTGAGACCCATTATAAAGGAAACCAACGAATTGATATCGTTCGCCCCAAATACGCATTAATTGGCACACACGCAGGCCGTAGATCCTTTGTTTGTAACGCATTAGCCCTCGGGATCCCAGCGCAAGTCGTTATGAAATGGACAGGACATAGCGACTTTAAGTCTATGAAACCCTACATAGGAATAGCAGATTCCATTAAAGCAGATGCAATGTCAAAATTCAATACTATTTAAATATGGATGTAGATTTCGATACTTTAGAATATAATTATATTCATATTACCCACCAATATGAAAATATCAATTCATTGCGTTAAAATGAAATTAATTTGCAAGGATTTGAATAGAAATAAAATATAATTAAGTTGTACTCAAAACGACAAATGGTTTGATGAATAAATTTGTCGCTATATTTAAACAATTTGATGAAAATTATCGATTAAAAAAATCCCTAAATTGATATAAAAACCTTTCAATTAATCTTGCGTCCCTAGTAACAATATCAGCTGTTCCACTCATTTCTTGTCTAAACGTAATTTGCTTTTTGTATGATGTTTTTAATCCATTAGGCAAAGAAATATCTATAAGCAAGTTTCCATCTTTGTCAGGAGTCAATGAAATAGTTTTTACAATTCCGTTAATTACACCAAATTCTCTGTCTGGATAATTCTCAAGTCTAATATTAACATTTTGCCCTGTTTTTATTTTACCCGAATTTTGTGCTTTTGCTTTTACTTTACCTATATAACCATTTTCGCTGCTTGGGATTACTGCAAATACATTATCACCTGCATTAATAGTTTGATTTACTGTCCAAATTTGTAAAAAAGAAACCTTACCATCTATTGCAGAACGAAAAACATAATTTAGTTCCCAATCTTTAATAGTTTTTTTTAATAGATAAAATGCTTGAACAACATTACGTTCCAAATTTACATTTTCCTTGTGTTCATTTATCTTGGTGGTTTGAGATGATCTATTTAATTCATTTAATGATGATTTTAAAGAAGAAATAGAACTTAATAAATTTTTATGACCTTTCTCGGTCGCTAAATAATTTAGCTTGTGCTTTTCAAGTTCTTGAGATGCAATAATACCTTTACTATATAGAGTTTGATAACGATCTAAATTAAGTTTATTAAGCTCTAATTCACTTTGGTTAATGCTTTTTTGAGATTCTAACAATCTTAATCTTTCTTCTAATTGAATCATTTCTAATTCATTAGCTTTAACACTGACTTTATAAGGTTGCAATTTTCGGTTTAATTCATCGACAGAATATTCCTTTTGAAAAACGGAAAAATTACTTTCAATATCTCCTAATTGAGCAGATTTTAATTTTTCAAATGGGAAAATACTTTTTTCAATATTTATTGTGTCAATAATACTTTTTAGTAAAAAGACATCTTTATAGTTAGCAGAATTTTCAATTACTGCTAATGGTGTATTTTTAGAAATATTACTTTTATCATTGATCAAAATGACTTCTATTTTCCCCGATGTTTTCGCAACCAATTTTTGTGGTGGTGTATTGGTAGTTATTACAATATCAGAACCTACAATGTCTGGATATTTAACAATCCAAGACACCAAGACAAGCATTACTAAAATTGATAAAACCACTACAGAGCCCCAGCGGATTAACCAATGCGGAACACGAGTAAGTATTTCTTGTACTTCTTCACTTCTAAGTTCAAATGTTGTATTTTTATTTCCTTCCATTTTTTAACTTCCTAATTGCAGTTGATTTTTCACTAATTTAAAATAACTACCATTTAAATCAACCAATTCTTTATGATTACCAATCTCCACTATTTTTCCTTTTTCTAAAACTACTATTTGGTCTGCATTCATAACCGTACTTAAACGGTGTGCAATAACTACAACAGTTTTGTTTTTAAAAAAAACATCTAGTTTCTCCATAATTTCCTTTTCGTTATTGGCATCTAAGGCCGAAGTTGCTTCATCAAAAAATAACATTTCAGGGTTTTTATAAACAGCTCTTGCAATTAAAAGGCGTTGTTTTTGTCCTGTACTCATTCCGATACCTTCCATTCCAATTTTTGTATTATATCCAAGAGGATAGTTTTCAATGAAATCTTTAATGTTTGCCACATCAGAAGAATATACTAATCTCTGTTTATCAATTATATCAACACCAATTGCAACATTATTAGCAATTGTATCATTGAAAATATAGCCTTCTTGCATCACACAACCTAAATGACTTCGCCAAGTTTTTTGAGCAATCGTTTTAAGAGGAGTTTTACCAATTGATATTTCTCCTGCTGTAGGTTCGTAAAATTTTAATAATATTTTCATTAAAGTGGTTTTACCGCTTCCACTAGTACCTACTATTGCTGTTATTTTATTGGCTGGAATTGTTAAGCTTAGATTGTCTAAAACCATAGAATCAGAACCAATATATCTAAATGATAAATTTTTGATTACAATATCGCTGTTTTGAGGTATATGGTGTGTTTGTATCTCTTCTTGTTGAGTTTCATCCTCTTTCTCGTGGATTTCAGACAATCGGGCTAATGATATTTTTGCATCTTGTGCCTCTCTGATAAACCCTATTAATTGCAAAACAGGAGCATTTAGGCTCCCTACTATACTTGATATTGCCATCATCATACCAAGAGTTATTTGACCATCAATTACAAGTTTTGCCGATAAAAAAACAATGATGATATTTTTTAATTCATTGATGAAGTTTGAACCTATAGTTTGTGATTGTTCTAAAACTAAACCTTTCATAGAAACTTTGAAAAGTCTTGCTTGAATATATTCCCAACCCCAACGTTTTTGTTTTTCAGCGTTATGCAATTTTATTTCTTGCATACCATTAATTAACTCTATTACTTTGCTTTGCTCCTGAGAAACTTCAGAAAATCTTTTGTAATCGAGTTCTTTTCGTCGTTTTAAAAATATTGTTACCCAAAAGAAATACAAAATACTACCTATAAAAAATACTGCAAATATTTTTAAATTATAATAGGCAAGTACTCCACCCATAATAACCATATTAATTGCAGAAAATAAAACATTTAAAGAAGAGGTGGTTAAAATCCTTTCAATTCTATGATGGTCGTTGATGCGCTGCATTATGTCGCCTGTCATACGTACATCAAAAAATGAAATAGGTAAATTCATTAACTTGATGAAGAAATCAGAAATTAATGAAATGTTTATACGAGTAGATAAATGCAATAAAATCCAACTTCTAATTAATTCTAATGCTGTTTTACCGAGGAATAAAAATAATTGGGCAAATAGAATTAAATATATAAAATGTATATTTTGATTTTGGATACCAACGTCAACAACACTTTGCGTTAAAAAAGGAACGAGTAATTGTAATACACTGCCTGCTAATAAACCTATTGCTAATTGAAAAACAAAAGATTTATAAGGTATGAGATATTTAAATAGTAAATCAAAGCCAAAAGTTCTATTTTCAGTATTATCAAATTCCGATTGGTAAAATTTCGGTGTTGGCTCTAAAAGCAAAGCAATCCCTTCTTGGGTGCTTTTTGTAGCATTATTCCCAATCCAAAACTTTAAAAATTCTTCTTTTGAGTATTCAATTAATCCGTGAGCTGGATCTGCAATATAATAAATTCCTTTTTTAATTTTATAAAGCACCACAAAATGGTCTTTATTCCAATGGAGGATTAAAGGAAGTGGAGCTTCTTCAAGCTTTACAGCATTTAATTTGATGCCTAAAGAACGGAAACCAATGTTTTCTGCTGCTTCTGAAAGTGTGAGTAAACTTGTGCCTTTTCTCGTTGTTTCTGACAGATTTCTTAACGTTTGTATATTAAGAATTCTACCGTAGTGCTTAGCTATAATTTTTAAACATGTTGCACCACAATCTTTGGAATCAGCTTGTCTATAGTATGGAAAATTTGTCATATATCATATTAATAAAGAACGTTTTATAATGATTTTCATTAAATGACGTTTCAATCATAATTTTTTAATTCATACCCGATTCCAAGATTTAGATTTTTATGAATTTTTGTTGTTGAGTTTGTAAATGAGTATCTATCAAAAACTGACCAAGATTCATCTCCATCTGTTTTAAATTTATAACGCATAAAAGTTCTATTTGAATTTATATCTTCTGTTATAGGAAGTAAAGGTCTGATTGACAAACCAATTTTAATTAATCCATTTTGCGTAAATTTCTCTTCATAAGGATTGTCATGACTTAGATTTCCATTTTCATCAGCACTGCCTATTGCTAATAATCCCAAAAAAACACCTTCTTTAGGAATAACTATTTTTTTTTCAGAAAGATCTATTTTAAAATATTTATCATCTTTTTGAGTTATTTTTATTAAGATGGATTCGTAATCTAAAAGTCTCCCAGGGTTACCATTTTCATTTTTATAAAACTGGATTTGAAAAACACTACAAAAAGGCTCGTTAACTATTTTTCCTTTGCTATTATCTTTAGTTGTGACTTTTAATATTGATGAGTTAGTTGGAATTTTAATATTTGTTAAATATGATTTTTTTGTTTTTTCGTTACCTAAAATAAGAGTAGATATTTCGTTACCTACAAATGAAAGATAACTTTTCGTAAAATCATTATTAGACTTCATGCTAACTTCTGAATAAGAAAACTTTCTTGAAAATTGAGAAACTACAATTGGTTGTAGATTTATTGGTTCAGGAGACATCCAAAGAGTATCTTTTATTTCTATCACATTTTTATTCAATTCTTTGTAACCAATTGATTTAACAACTAACTTCTCAAAACTATGGTCTAATAAAAATGTTCCTCTTTCATCTGTAAAAGTTCCTAAATTATTTTTGTAAATAATTGTTGCGAATGGAATTGGGTCTTTAGTTTCTTCATCTAATAATAAAATTTTAGACTGGGCATTTAATTTTAAACTAAGCCCAGTAATAAGAATCAGCTTTAATAAATTAGTTATCAGTTCCATTTTTACTTTATTATTTCTAAACCAAAATAAAAACATTGTAAATTTATTTTACTGTACATTGGTTCAATCCAATCTCCTTTTTTACCATCAATTAACATACGATGAAATTCTTTAAAATTAGAACCTTTCTTTTGTCGTACTACTTTAAAAGATGGCTTTTCGACAAACCCCATTTTATTATAATACTCTTCATCGAATAGTCCAATTACTATAAATACCCCTTGTTTTGGAAAATCAGTTCTGTACATAAAATTTAAATCAATAGTAACATTATCATCGTTTTTATTCCTCACAGCAAAAAAATTGTCATTAAAAATTTTTTTATTAGGATAAACTTTTACTGAATCTACACTATACAAATTAACCTCAAAAGGGACATATTTAGAACTATTATTCTTAGTAAATTGATTCACTTCTGTTTTAATAATTATCTTTTTTATAAAGTAATTTTCCAGCAAACCATCATTTGGAACATAAATCGCTACCTCTGAATTAAATGGGAAACTAACTCCATTTTTTTTAAAATTTAATATATTTTTTATTGGAAAAATTAATTTTTTATTTTTTTTTTGAACATTTATCGTAATCTCATCTAAATTATTAGTTTTATCATCAATATAGATTTTATCCATATTTATTATTTCATCCTTATTTAAAAAAATATTACCAAATATTACATGTGAAATTTTTATTGTTTCAAAGTTCATCCTTGTATCAATTGAAAAAAATCCTTGACTGTCTGAATTAGTAATAAACTTGTTCTGAACAAAAACATTTGCAAATTCAATTGCAGTTGAATCACTTTTATTTAAAATCTGCAAAGTTTTAATTCTTTGGGAATATGTACTGATAACTAAAAACAAGTTTAAAAAAAAAATTAATTTTTTCATATACAGGAACTATATAAATTTAATAATAAAGATATTGGAGGATGATAAAATCATCCTCCAATATTAATTAACAGCCAACTCCTGTAGGACACGGGCCAGAAGTTGATTCCCAACTACCAAAACCAATTCCAAGGAATGAAGGTCTGACGTCCCAAGTACATTCGAAAGCATAAACTCCACCATTATATTCCATAATTGCTCCTGTGCATGAAACATTTTGAACTTTCAGCCCACCATTAACGTTCTTTTGCTCCTCTTTACTCAAAAGAGTAACACCTTCTAAATTTTTAATGTTTTGTAACATATATAAAATGTGTAAAAATTTGTTTTCTCAATCATTTAAAGTCAGTTGAGTATCTGACTACTCTTGCAAGAATATCTTAAATCTATGTCAAAATAGATTGTGAATTACTATTTTCCAATATCATATCGTCGATAAAATAAAAAATATCTTTGATATTGTATTCGTCTGGATAAAAACAATTATTTACAATTGTACTAGGCGTTTGCCTAATTTTATTTTTGATCATCCAATCTGAATGTGTTTTTAGAATATCTTCTAATTGTTGGTTTTGTTTTTCGGTTTGATTGTATTTTTTAATCCAATTATTAAAATTTTTTGAATCAAACCATTCTTTTAAAGCCTCTAGTGCATTTTTTTTTAATTTTGTATTATATAATTTTATAAAAGAATTTAAAATTTTAAATGCTGGATTATTTGGGTCATTTGTAAATAAAGCAAAAACAAAATTTATTTGAACATCATCATATTTGTTTAATATTTCATAATAGGTTTGAAATGATTCAGCACAAAATCCGCACAGAGGATTTGTTACTGCAATTATAACTAGCTTTGGATTTTCTGAACCAAAAAATATTCTTTCATTATCTAACAATAGGTCATTTGTTAATAATTGTCGTTTTGAAAGTAATTCGTTAAATAATTTTTTATTTCTTTTGAATTTTATAAAATTAATTTGTTCATCTTTTAAACTTAAATTTTTAACTATGAGACCTTTAAGTATGGACCAAAGTATACTTGTGAATACTACGAGGACAATTGCTTTGAAATTTATAGCTAAATCAAAAAAAAAGTAATTAAAATTGTATAATAAAATTAAAAATTGAGTAATCAATATTATCGAAATACTAATGCACAAAGCGCACCAATCTTTTATTATGAATGCTTGATAATATATTGAGTATATGATAACTGGAAGACTACATATTGAAATAATAAAAAGTAAACTCACATTGAATTCTATAAAAACAATAAACAATAATGCTGATGAAAAATAAACGAGACAAGCATCGCTGATGGAAATTATATTAAATAGTTTTGATTTTGTATCATTAATTACATTACTACAACCGTTATTTCTAGAAACTGTATCACAAAATTTATTTATTATTTTATTACTTACGCCAAAAGCCTCCTGAATAATGAAATAACTTATAACAACTCCAATAAAAGTTAAAAAATTAAAAGTAGTTATAGTAAAATTAAGGTTGTAAATTGAAGGAATGACGCTAATTAAACATAAAATAGAAAAAAAGATATGTTCGTTTTTAATTTTAATGAAATTATCATTTTGTTCTTTTGCTTCAATGGCAATTATGATACCATCCCAAAATTCACTTAATTTATCCAATGAAATTTTTGTTTTTTGAAACTTGCCATCTGTTAAGTAGGCATAATTTTTGTCTTTTTTAATTAAATGTAATTTTCCATTGAGTAAACCAATGAAATTTTCAGGTAATTGATTTATGACTTCAAAAGGAACATTGGCAACAATGTTTTCTATTCCAAAATAGTCATAAGTGTCAGAAATTGATTTCACACTAGGATACTCAGGATGAGTTAATAAATGTAAATCAATCGCATTTTTTTCAACTCTATAATTTGATAAATGGATGTATTTATTGACTAAACTGTCTACAGATTCTTTCAATTTTAAGCGAATATTATATTTTTACAATACATTTTATTAACAAAAAATGGTACTTCTTCTTACCAAGATTTGTAATTAAAATAAGTTTATCTAATTTTTTTTGGGCAAATATATATATTTTTTCTTACGAATCTATTTACTTACAAAAAAAATATAGTTTTTTTTGTATTATTTTGAATACAAGATTTATACATTGCAATATTTCCGATAAGTGAACTAAATAATACTATTAGCAAAAAATATAAGATTCTTTTGCATTTAATAAAAGCACCTAAATGCAATTATGACTTGTAAATTTGGATGTAATAAATTTAATGTGTTGCTAAATAATATGATTATGAGTGAGTAAACACTTGACCCAATTAATACCCTAATACAGTAACAAAAAATAGATATTAAACAATGCTGCGAGTATGAACATTTTAAATTTTTAGCTCAATTAAAAAAATTAGCATATGTTAGAACAATTAAAGTTTCTATATCTAAGAGCACGTTTCATTTACAAGGTGGAAGAGATTCGAATCTTTGTAGTTTTTTTGCAACGCATTAGCCTTCGGTATCCCAGCGCAAGTCGTTATGAAATGGACAGGGCATAGCGACTTCAAGTCTATGAAACCCTACATAGGAATAGCAGATTCCATTAAAGCAGATGCAATGTCAAAATTTAATACTATTTAAATATGAATATAGATTTCAAGCAGATATTAGATAAGTACATCGTTTATTACAATTTAATGCTACACATTCATAAATCCAAAGCATTAACATTTGAAAATCAGAAAACGCTAATAGAATTTCACAATAAAATTTCAAAAATTGATGATATCTATTCAATCTTGATTAATATTAGGAACCAACAAAATAACTATAAAATACAAATTAAATACCTCGCCAAAATATTAAAAGAATTAATAGACATCTATACAAACGAAAAATCATTTTTCGACGATCTAAATACTGTTGAAATTTGTAAAATTGAGAGTAAAAAAAGTAGTTTTTCTATTTCAGTAAAAGAAAAAGAACTAAAGAAAATCTCTGACGAACAAGATGCAATCCAAAATATGGTACGGCATTTAGAAAGTTCTAATTTTAATGAAAACAAAAAAAATCGTCTACTCGATAAATACCAAAATAAAAGAGCGGAATATTTAAAAGCATCAGCAGATTATGGCAGAATGGTATCTGAACAGAACGATTATTATATCTATATCATGATGAATTATTCCGAAAATATATTTGAAAAAATCAATGATTTAGACAATAAATTTTTAAAGTTTATATCTGAAAATATTTCAATCTTCGATAATACCATAGAAATATTCTTTGATAATAAGATAATTGAAGAAATTTACAACATCACCAATAAAATAGTTTTTAAAGAAATTTTGTTTAATAATTTCTATAATTGTCTAAACTTAATTGATAGTAATGAAGCTCTTCAACTTAAAAAAGATAACCAATCTTATGCCCGTTATTTAATAAAAGCTCTATTTGACAAGAGTAAATCTGAAAACAGAGAATTTTGGCTAGACACAATCTTAGAAGAAATAGATCTTAAAAAAGACTTTTCAAAGCGTGCTTCAGATCTTACACAAAAAGTGAAAATTGGCAACAGAGCTGACGTATTTATCAAGAATATAAAAGTGATATTGAACACAAAAAATTAAGCATCAAAAATGCTAAAATTTCTATTTCTACCAAATAGAGAATCATAAATGCTCATACAAAACTAAATCCCGCCAAAAATATTTACAATATTTTTAAATAATTGATTATCAGTATTTTAAATATTTATTATTTTTTAAATCCTGCCACTTCCCGCCATTTTCATTTGTAACATTACACTGTTCGAACATCACAGACCTCTGATCAAGGTTATTGTTTAATGTAACAGTTTAAATATTATGGAAATTCAAGAACTATTAAAAAAACCCCTTTTTCAACTTACTACCGAAGAATTTTTGTTCATTAATAAAAGAGATTCTCAGAGTACAATTACAGCAACCACCGAAAGTACAATACCTAACAAAACTTATGTTTATGGTTTGCCAGGAATAGCAACCCTATTTGGTTGTAGCACATCAAAAGCAAGCCGCTTAAAACGTAGTGGAAAAATTGAGGCCGCAATAACTCAAGACGGTAGAAAAATAATTGTCGATGCTGAACTAGCACTTAAGCTAGTTAAAGCTTCTAACAAAGAAAGAAAACAAACTAAATAATTAAAAAAGCACAAAAGAACTGCGAACTCTCTTGTGCTTACTTTTTGCAATCATCTGTATATTTACAAATATACAATAATTCTTCTATTGTATGAAAAACAAACCTCAAGGAAAGCTATATCAATCTGATATAGATTCAAACACGATTTTTGATAAGATTATCAAATACGTAAATTCTAAATATAGAATTCGATTTAACACAATTTCAATGGATTATGAAATTAATATAATTGGACATAGTGACTGGGAATCTTTAAATATAAACTCTTTACTTATCGAATTAACCAGAAACAACATTGACACCAATTATAACAAACTAGAGACATTATTAAAATCAAATCTGATTGAACGATATGACCCAATCAAAGAGTATTTGCTAGAACTACCTAAATGGGACAATCAAGTTGATTACATCAAACATTTAGCTTCCTTCGTAACAACCAATGACAATGAAGCCTTTATTTATCATTTAAAGAAGTGGTTTGCAAGAGCTATCATTTGCGCCTGCGAAAAGGATAAAATAAACAAACATTGCTTAGTCCTCGCTAATGGCGAGCAACATGCTGGAAAGTCAACTTATCTTCAAAAATTTATTCCAAAAAAGCTTTCGAATTATATCGCTGAGGATTTAGGGACCGATAAGGACTCTCGAATTAAAATGTGTAAGAATATTATTATAAACCTAGAAGAACTGTCCGTTATTGGAAAAACAGAGGTTAATTATTTAAAATCATTAATAAGTAAGGTTTTCATTAACGAACGCTTACCTTATGAAAGACGTGCTGAAAACTTGCCGCGTATATGCTCGTTTGTTGGATCTACAAACAAGGCCGAATTTTTGACAGATTCAACAGGATCAGTACGATGGATAGTCTTTGATGTTATAGGAAGATTAAACTTTAATTATTCCAAAGAAGTAAACATCGACAATGTATGGTCACAGGCTTATTATTTGGCATATCACGACAAGAACTTTGAACCAGAGTTAACACAGCAAGACGTTATTGATAACGAAAAGCGCAATGTAAAATATACTATTCTTACAACTGAGCAAGAGCTCTTACTTAAATACTTCGATGTAACTGACGATACTGCCTATTTCCACAATGCCTCTGACATCATACAAAAACTAATGCCATTGGGCTTAAAACTAAGTAAAGAAAATATGGGTAGAGCTTTGACTGGTTACAAATTTACCAGAATCAAAAATCCAAAAAACTCATTATATGGATATCTAGCAAAGCCAAAATTCGATGTCAGTCCAAAGGAACTAATGAACAAATAAATGCGATAATGTTGCATCACATTAATGTTGAAATGTTGTGTCACATTAATGTTGAAATTAATTAGTTAATTAATTAAAAAGAAATAAAATAAAAAGAAATAAAATAACTTAAAACGTAAACACTATGAAGAATTAAAGAATTTCATTAATCCAACCTACCTACTTACCTACTTACCTAAACCCTCTGTTTATAATGCTTTTGGTAGATGCGTTTCAAAAAGGCAACCTACCTTACTTACCAAATTAGGTAAGTAAGTTAACTCAAGGTAAGCGGTAAAAAACGTAGAAACTATTAAATTCATTGGCTTAGGTAAGTAGGTAAGCAAGTTACTCACCAATTTCAAAAAATTAATTAAACTCCCATTCAAAAAACAAAATACAATTGGATTGCTTAAAGGGAAATAAAAATTGCTATCGTATTTTTTTTCCCTTTAAGCTCTTTTTTTTAATAAATACAAACTTGCTTGATACTGTTATCTAAAGAATAAAAATCAAAAAAAATCTATGCTCGTATACAAAACATACCTTGGTAGTTATAGCCCACTATAACTAGAGATGAAAAATCTCTAGTTGTGGTCTCTTCCGAGGGAATCTGCGATGCTTCTAATCTGAACTATATGAATAAATCTTCTGTGCATTTTGAAAATGTAAAATCAACAAGTCAATCTCATAATCTCAGGCTACGAGAGTTTGACTATGTCCGAAAGGATTTGACTCCTATGAATAAATCCTACGGCGATATGAAGCCACATCCCGAAGTAATAAATGATTTAAAAGAAATTGTAAAAAATAAAACCGGAAGGAAAGCACAAGCCAGAGCCAAATTTTTACTTGAAGGCGTATTCCTTTTTACTGAAAAACATTCAAACACAGATCTTTTTAACGTTGCAAAAGAATTTAGTAAAAAATTCAAGGTCAGTGTAAAAGAATTACATATTCATAGAGATGAAGGCCATTATGAAAAATCAACAAATGAATGGAAACCAAATCTTCATGCTCACATTGTACTGGAAAACATAAATAGAAACACAGGGAAATCAGTAAAATGGAATAAGGAAGATCTCTCTAATATTCAAGATTTTTTTGCCGAAGCTTTAAATATGCAGCGAGGGATAAAATCCGAAAAAAGACATCTTAATTCCTTAGAATACAAAGTACAAAAAGAGGTTGAAGCACTTTTATTACTTCAAAGATCTCAAGCAGTAATTAAAAACAAAGAAGCACTATTGCTTCAAAGCAAAATTTTTTCTGACTTTATAACGAAAGAACTTAACCTTGAAATGAAGAGCAAGTACAATGTTTTTGTAGAACAACATCCATTGGGCAAAGAGTTTAAAGAAAAACTGGCTGAACAAAAAATAAGAAACACAAATAGAACGAACACTAAAAAAAGACTTGATTAAAACCAAGTCTTTTTCTAGTTTCGCATCCCTTGCGATCAATCTATCTAACGTACACTAACAGATTTTTTTGTATCATCTATAGTTCCCTTCGTATGATTAAGATTTTATAATTGTGGTAATCCTAGTTCTTTTAAAAATTCATTGTGCTTTTTGGTAGCTTCGTCAATAGATTTATTGATAGCAACTAATTTTAAGTTAACATCTCTTAGATCTATTTTTACTTCATCCAATGAAGTATTTACGTAACGAGAAATATTCAGATTATATCCTTGCTTTTCAATTTCTTCTATTGAAACTCTTCTGGAATATCTAGGTTCTTCATTTCTGTATTTGTAGGTTTCTATTATTCTTTCAAAATGCTCGTCACTTAATGTATTTTGACGCTTGCCTTTTTCATAGTTTTCACTCGCATTGATAAAAAGTACATCTTCTTGTTTTTTACATTTTTTCAATACCAGAATACATACAGGAATTCCAGTTGAATAAAATAAATTAGAAGGTAAACCAATCACCGTATCAATATGATTGTCTTTTAGCAATTTGGTTCTAATGCGTTCTTCTGCACCACCACGGAATAATACACCGTGAGGTAGAATAATTGCCATTGTTCCTTCTTTTCCTAAAAAGTGAAAGCCATGTAATAAAAAAGCAAAATCAGCTGCTGATTTCGGTGCTAAACCATAGCTCTTGAAGCGGAAATCTTCTCCCATAGCTTCATTGGGTTCCCAACGCAAACTAAAAGGTGGATTGGCTACAATAGCATCAAACTCAATTTTTTTGGCAGGATTCATTTCGTTTAATTCATCCCATTGATTGATTAAAGTATCCCCGTGAAAAATCTCAAACTCGGTATCTTTCATGCCATTTAAAAGCATATTCATACGAGCCAAGTTATAAGTAGTAATGTTTTTTTCCTGACCGTAAATTTTACCTACACTACCTTCATTATCTTTGATTCGGTTTCTAACATTGATTAAAAGGGAACCCGATCCACATGCAAAATCCAAAACTTTTTCTAATTTTGATTTTGGTCCAGTAGTTGGGTCATGACTGTCTAATGTTACAATTTCTGATAAAACAGAGGATATTTGTTGCGGAGTATAAAACTCTCCTGCTTTTTTTCCTGAACCTGCAGCAAATTGACTAATTAAAAATTCATAAGCGTCACCAAGTTTATCTTCTTTAGCATTGAATTCTGAAAAACCTTCAGAAATTTTTTGAATGATAACACATATCTTATTGTTTCTCTCATTATGCGTTTTGCCTAATTTTTCAGAATTTAGATTAATCTCAGAGAACAAGCCTTGAAACGTATTTTCAAAAGAATCATTTTCAATGTATTTAAAACCTTCTTGAAGTGTTTCTAATAAATCGTCATTCTGTGTGCGAGCCATTTCGACAATACTATTCCATAAATGTTGAGGCTTAATTACATAATGCACTTTTTTACGCATTTGCTTTTCAAAAAACTCTACATCAGCCGAATTTTCTTTATACCAAATTTCTAAAGGTGTGTTAACCTTTAATATTGACATAACATCTTTTGGCGTATCATCTGGATAATCTCTACCCAATTCCTTTTTGGCAGATTCTTCATAATTAGAAGACAAATACCTTAGAAAAAGAAACGATAGCATATAATCTCTAAAATCATCGGCGTTCATCGCACCACGCAAGTTATTCGCTATATCCCAAAGGGTTTTACCCAATTGTTGTTGTTCTTTTTGTGTCATACTTCTTGTGTTTGATTTCCTTCATTAAATATTTCCGGAAATCTGAATTGATATTTATCTGTGAACCCTTTTAGAATGTTCTTAAATAAATCTTTAGTGTCTGGCGTCATTGGTGAAGGAGCAAATATGGAATACTTCCCATGACTGAGTAATTGTACTGCCCTATGGAAAAGTACTTCATCCTCTAGCCCATGAATTACTTCATCTATCTTATTATAACCAAAAAAACTTACGGTTTTTTCCATTATTGTTCTTAAGCCATTGAAGTGGTAAGTATGAACAATGTCAGATTTTGCTGCTTTGTCCAGTTCACTTAATAAAGCAATGTGATGAAAAAATGGTGTATCTTCAGTATCTTGTAATTTATAATCTTTCTGGCTTTTTGAATGAAGAAAATAGGTTTTTCTTTTCATTTTTAGTTCATTATAAATTACGTTAAAAAAAAGACTATGATGTGACGATAAGACCGCTTTTACCTTACGTGCTCTTTCAACTTTCTTTTTTTCTCCAGCTTCCTCAATTTCTTCATATATTCCACTTTGCAACATTGTGGCTAAACCACAGGCTAAAGCAATGGCATTATTTTCGTCCAATGAAGAAATGGGGTCGTCAATATAAACGAACTTAACCCAATCATAGCCTTCAGCACCTTCAATCGCCAATTGATAAATGGCTAAGAAAAAGCTCCATATAAATAGATTTTCTTCACCTCTGGATATTTTTATGTTTTCAATGTTTTGTGCAATTCCATCTACTATTTCTTCTCTTATAAATCTAACTGCCCAGTGAATCTCAGGATTATCTTTACCAATTTCACTTGGCTTAACATAATCAAAGTCAGTTACAAAGTTAAAATCACTGTAATTGTGAAGTATAGGACGGATTTTATTATCGATATCTAAATCCTTAATACCGCCAAAAAATCGAGAATATTTGTTCAACAACAGTACTCTATGTTCATCACCATCCAAGTCATTGTCCCAACTAAATAAATCTTCCGTAAAAGCATTAAAATATAAGGTGTCTGGATCACCACCAGCTTTTCCAATTTCTTTGAATTCCATTGACAGTCTTGTCTTTCCAGTTCCATTATGAGCGTAAAAAAGAATCACATCTTTTTCCTTTCTATGATCACCAGTAAGAAATTTTCTAAACTCGTCAGCTATCTCCGTTAGATTATTGAAGTTTATTATTGTTGCCATATCTTAATTTTTAACTTTAGGAAACAACCCTTGCATCAACCCTTTTTTATGCAATTTTAATTGTTCTATTTTATCAATTTGATCTTTAATTAATTCATCTACAGAAGAAAGCGTTTTGGCTATTTTTTGTTGTTCTTTAAAATCATTAGGTATTTTTATGTTAATATTGAAGAATTCACCATTTCTTATATGGACTTGGGTACTTCCAACCATTATTGAATTTACAAACTTTCTATATATTAGCGTATTTGAAAAATGAATTAAAAAATCGGCAAAAAGAGTACTTTTTATTTTAAAACCATATACTCCTTGGGCTAAAATATATTTTTTTGAACTTTCATATTTAACTATATAGCCGATATTTGGTCCAGTAGGAACTAAATCACGTAATGTAGTTATCAAATAACTATTATCAATAATTGATTGATCATTAGAATAATAAAAATCCTCTGAACAGTATGTCGGGTTTCCTATTTTTAACCAACTTCCTTTTCCTATTGCCTTTTTAGGAATTACTTCATAATCAGATAAGGTTACAAAATCTGATGGTGAAAAAGACGCCCCTCCTTTATGGGAAATTATATAATCACCAATTTTTTTTTCCTTCCAGTCCCCATCATTTTCAAACTCTCTAAATCGAAAATTCGGAACTTTTTCACCGACTTGTGGAAAAAGGTTTTGCATTAAACCTTTTTTGTGAATTTTTAGAATTTCTAGTTTATCTGTTTGAGCCGCTACTAATTCATCTAAAGCTGATAAACAGGCAGCTATTTTTTTTTGTTCTTTTTGTTCTCTATCAGGTGGTAGTAAAATTTTTGTTTTACGTAGCTCATCCATATTAATTTTACAAGGTGTAGCATTAAGCAAAGACTTACTTTTTATTTCTTTTTGATAAAAATCAGACTGAATAAATGAATACAAATAATATGAATCAAATTTCTCAGATTTTTTAATAACAGCTAATGTAACATAAATACTAAAGTCATAATCCCAATCAATAATCTTAGGAAATCCAATGTTCCCAATTCTAGTAATTAGTATGTCAAGTTTTTCAGGCTTATTTTTATTTGTAGCAATTTTATGGTCTTCTTCAGAGATAAATTTATTTTTATTACCACTAATTATATTTTCAACACTAAAAAAAGGAATTCCATTTTCTGTGTATTTTGGAGTTTGATGGGTTCCATCAAATATTATAGAAGTAATTTCATTTAACATTTTCTCCTCCCATTCGCCCTCATTGATAAACTCAAAAAAACGCAATTCAGGAATCAATTTATTTTCATTCTTATTCATAAGCCGTAAGTCCAGATATTTCTCGCCCTTGGGCCTGTTTTTTTAAAAAAGGTATGAGGTCGGTCATTAGTGTTTGTTCTTTTACACTGCGTTCTTTCCAGTTGAGTTCTAAAGGTTCTAACAAATCAGTTAATTTTTCGCCATCAAAAATCAAACGGCTAATGATAGTGTGGACAAAAGTTTTTAATCTGGCTGTTTCCAGTCCATTGGCTTTAGCAATTGCTGTTAATACCGCATCGCTCTTTTCTGTTTTAAAGGTATGATAACCATTTCGCAATTTGTTGGCATCCTGTCCTTCGTTCCAATCCAAACTATTAATGTAATCGCTCAAATCTTCCTGCTCTGCCATCATATTTGCTGTGGCACTTAACAAACGAATAATTTCGTCCTTACTCATTTTTTGTTTAGACGGTTTCATCTGCAAGTTGTCAGCCACCAAATTGATGATGTAATCATAATCAATCACCGCAGAGGCGAACAATACAAATTCAAAATCTAATTGTTGTATATCAGTTGGAGCGTCGTTACCTTCTTTATCTTGTATCGCTTTAAACTTTCTAGCGGTTTCTATATAGGAACTTCTAAACGATAGCAACTTGTCAGTTGGCAAAATCGTTTCAATAACTTCTTTTTGCTTTTCGTCTAAATCTGTGTATTGATCTAATTGGGTTTTAAGACGTTGTATTTCCTTAAAGTTTTTTACAAAAGCAATTTTAGCACTATCACCTTTCAGATTAAAAACTTCTTGCGGTTCATTTACTAAACTGTTATCGTGCATAAAAATACCCAAAGCTTCAACTGCTCTTTTGTATTCCTCAATCACGACAGGGGCGGGATCGACCATCCAAATTTTAAAGGCTTTTTCGGTACTTTTCTCTCCAGAGAACAAAGTAATCGCTTGATTTACTTGTTCTTGTTGCGAACGAAAATCCAAGATATTCCCATATGGTTTACTATCGTTTAAAACACGATTAGTTCGAGAAAAAGCTTGTATTAAGCCGTGGTATCTCAAGTTTTTATCTACATACAAGGTATTTAAAAATTTAGAATCAAATCCAGTTAGCAACATGTCTACTACAATTGTAATATCTATTTTATTCTTGTGTGGATAATCACGGTTGCTGTATTTTTGTTCTTTAATGCGAGCTTGCACATTTTGATAATAGCCATCAAATTCGTTGATGTTATGATTGGTTCCATATTGTTTGTTATAATCGCCAATAATTTCGATTAAAGCCTCTTTCTTTTCTTCGGGATTTATCTTATTATCTTCTTTTTCTTGAAGTAAATCTTCTTGCAATTGCTTGATTTCTTCTGCACCTTTGGAGTCACCTTCTTTTGCTAAAACTTGGGCAGGAGGCGAAAAAACACAGGCAATATTTAACGGAACATAAGAAGAATTGAGTTCTTTCTTTTTCTTTTGTGTTTCCTTGAATAATCGGTAATATTCAATAGCGTTATTGATAGATGCCGTTGCCAAAATCGCGTTGAATTTTCGCTGATTGGTAGCAGCATCGTGTTTGTCTATAATTGCATCAACAACTGCTTGTTGTGCTATAGCTTCACCGGGTTTTGGACTGATGTCTCCTTTACCTTTGAAATAATCAATATGAAAACGTAAAACATTTTTGTCTTCAATAGCGTGCGTAATCGTATAAGCAGGAAATTGTTTTTCAAAAATAGATTCTGTTGTTTTATAATAGGCTTCTTCGCCTTCTCGAACCGTATAATTAGAATTTTCCTCAAAAATTGGTGTTCCTGTAAAACCAAACAATTGAGCTTTTGGGAAAAATTCCTTAATGGCTTTGTGGTTTTCACCAAATTGCGAACGATGGCATTCATCAAAAATAAAAACGATTCTGCTATCACTTAATGACTTTAAACGTTCTTTATAGTTGTTTTTGTTATCTAAGGCTAATCCTAGTTTTTGAATGGTAGTAACAATCACCTTATCTGAATAATCAGATGACAATAAGCGTCTCACCAAACTTTCGGTATTAGTGTTTTCTTCTACACTGCCTTCTTGAAATTTGTTGAATTCTTCACGAGTTTGTCTGTCTAAATCTTTTCTATCAACGACAAACAAACACTTTTCAATATCAGGATTTTCTTTTAAAAGCGTGGAAGTTTTAAAAGAAGTTAAGGTTTTTCCACTTCCAGTGGTGTGCCAAATATAGCCGTTACCACGATTTTGAATTATGCAATCCACAATGTTTTTGACTGCATAAATTTGGTAAGGCCGCATTACTAAAAGCTTTTGTTCGCTTTCAACCAGCACCATATATTTGCTAACCAATTCACCTAAAGTACATTTGGTTAAAAATTTATCAGCAAAAGAATCTAAGTGTGTAATTTTTTTATTTTCCTCGTCAGCTAATTGATATACAGGTAAAAATTGTTCATCTGCATTAAACTGAAAATGTTGATTTTTATTATTAGCAAAGTAATACGTATTGGACTGATTACTAACAATAAACAATTGCATAAAACAAAGTAACGAATTGGTATAACCATTGCCTGCATCGTTTTTGTAATCTACAATTTGCTGCATGGCTTGTCTTGGTGATATACCAACACCTTTTAATTCTATTTGGACTATTGGCAAACCGTTGATGAGAATAACAACATCGTAACGATGGTTACTATTTTCAGTATTAATTCTTAATTGATTGATTACTTCATAATCATTTTTGCACCAATCTTTAATATTTACAAGGGTATAGTGCAAAGGTGTTCCGTCTTCACGTTGAAAATAATTTTTCTCACGTAAAGTTTTGGAAGCTGCAAAAACATCAGTAGTTATAATTTCATCACGTAATCTCGCAAATTCTGAATTACTTAAGTTTACTTTATTAAGTACCTCAAATTTTTTTCTAAAGTTATTTTCAAGCGAATACCTATCGCGTATGTCCTCACGATAAGTATATTTTAAATCTTTTAGCTTGGCAATTAAACCGTCTTCGATATGTGTTTCTTTGGTCATTAATTAAGAAATGATATATTTTTAAACATTCACTATTGTTCAAAAGTAGTTAAATATTTTTTCAACCAGTAACGATAAATAAAACGATGAAACAATTAATCCTGTTAAAAAAAAACCCAACTCTACACTTTAAGGGTGTAAAATTGGGTGTTAAAATCATAATGTCCTGAAAATCAAATGATATTGCAGAGAGGATGGGATTCGAACCCACGATGCAGTTACCCACATACTAGCTTTCCAGGCTAGCTCCTTCAACCACTCGGACACCTCTCTATTTTGGTTTGCAAATAACACAAAAAAAACTGGTTTAGAAAAGTAAAATCTAATATTATATCATTTCACCTCGTAAAGAAGTCTCATACACGGTTTTGAAATCCTTTGCAGGAATATTTT
>JAYTBZ010000404.1:0-5163 GCA_043736705.1 Flavobacterium sp.
TTTCAAAAATGCTTCAAGATGATTCCCTACATATACAAATTTATTATAGGTACTATCTTTAAGTTCTAGTCCTACTAATTTTTTTATTTTAGATAAATACTGTTTGTAATAGGACAGTATATGTTCTTTTTTCTTGATTTCTACACCTATGTATTTATTATAGATGTTATCAAGTGTACAATTTTGATCTTGAAGTTGGAACACCAACGCAATATTATTTATCTTGATTTGAATTTGCTCAATTTGAGCATTAATAAATTTGTAGTTGGGATCTTGAGCACTTACTTTTTGAAGTTTATTTTCCCAGTAGTTTGGGTTTACAAAAAGTCCTGTAGTAAATTGTTTGCGTTGTTTGTTGAGAGTGATTCGACAATTAAGCGGACATAATCCTTTTTGATTAGTCTTGTTTGCGCTAATGACAAGCAGAATTGTGATTTTTTCTTGGTGCATGTTTCCAATTGATTTAGAGTTAAACAATTGGCATAACAATTCGGAATTCTAAAATGGGTACCTCGAGATTTTAGATGGGTACCGCAATGGGTACCTTTTTTCATCAAAAAACCTGTCAAACTTGTCAAATAACAAAATTTCCATTTTATAATAAAAAATCGTGAAGTACTGATTTCACTATAGTATTAAAACAAAAAAGCCTCTACATCTCTGTAAAGGCTTTCTGCAATTGCTCCCTCTCTTGGGCTCGAACCAAGGACCCTCTGATTAACAGTCAGATGCTCTAACCAACTGAGCTAAGAAGGAAACTATATATTTTTATTATACTATTTAATGAACGTTTTAATTACTTATAAATGATTTTTGTTTCACTTGTAAAGCGGTGCAAAGATAGGCTATCATTTGGTTTATGCAAATAAAAAGCAAACTTTTTTAATTTTTTTTTACTTCCCTAGAATTGCCTTGTAAATGTCGTTTCCGTTTGCAAAAAGTAATAGTGTGATAAGTAAAACGAAACCAACCATTTGTGCGTTCTCTAGGAATTTATCACTAGGTTTTTTGCCCGAAACAATTTCGTATAATAAAAACATCACATGCCCACCATCTAGTGCAGGAATAGGCAATAAGTTCATTACACCAAGCATTATCGATAATAAAGCCGTGATGTTCCAGAAAACTTCCCAGCTCCATGTTTTCGGAAAAATATCAAAAATGGCTTTAAAACCACCCACTTGTTTGTAAGCACCTGTACTTGGACTGAAAATCATTTTCAATTGTTTTCCGTATCCTAATAACTGATCTTTTCCTTTAGTAATCCCAACCGGAATAGATTCTAAGAGACCAAATTCTTGTTTGCTAATTTTGTAATAGCCCAGTTTTTCAAGTGAAGCCATTCCTAATGACCCAACAGTAATTCCTAATTCTCCATTGCTAGAAACTATAACTGGTACTTTTATCTCTTTCTCATCTCTCAAAACAGTAGCTGCAATTGTTTTATTCTTGTTTTTTTCTAAAACAGATTTTACTTGGTCAAAATATTTTGTGGACTGTCCGTTTAATGAAGTAATAATATCTTTAGGCTGCAGGGCAGTGTTCAAAGACCCTTCGGAGATAGATGTTATTGCATACGGCATTCGGATCGATACCAATTGTACTTTTTCCTGTTTTGACAATTGGTCTACAAAGTCATTTGGCATTTTGATTGCTTGTTCCGCACCATTTCTTTCAATAAGAATCTGTTTTGCCATAATAACCTTCATGGTTAGATCATTGTCAAATCGGGTAATTTTTTCACCATCAACAGATAAAATATGATCACCGGTTTTAAAACCAACATTTTGCATCGCTTTATTTTCAATCAATAAACCGTCTTTTAAATCTTCATTAGCTATATAAGTATCGCCATATGCAAATGCCATTCCGATATAAATAATGAAAGCCAAAATGAAATTTACCGTAACACCACCCAACATAATAATCAAACGTTGCCAAGCTGGTTTAGAACGGAATTCCCAAGGTTGTGGAGGTAAAGCCATTTGTTCTTTGTCCATACTTTCATCAATCATACCTGAGATTTTCACGTATCCACCAAGGGGCAACCAACCAATTCCGTATTCGGTTTCGCCAATTTTCTTTTTGATAAGGGAATATTTAACGTCAAAAAACAAATAGAATTTTTCGACTCTGGTTTTAAACAATTTAGCAGGAATAAAATGTCCTAATTCGTGAAGTATAATCAGTAATGATAAGCTCAATAAAAATTGAGAAAGCTTGATAACTATGTCCATTTATTTGTCATTGCGAGGAATGAAGCAATCTAATCCTCTTATTAATTTAGATTTTTTAACTCACAAAAGTAAGGTTTTCTATTTGTATATTTTGCAATAATTATTCCAGACCATTTTAAATGTTTGTTAATTATTATAAATTCATTTTTTTCGTTTGACTCCTCTCCCTTAACTTTACATTTAGAAACAAAAATTTCTCGTTACCTTCACTTTAAAATCAATTGTATGTCTTCAAAATTATTTTCTCCTCTTTCTATAAAAACCATCACGCTAAAAAATAGAATTGTTATTTCTCCAATGTGTCAATATTCAGCTATTGATGGCTTTGCCAATGATTGGCATTTAGTGCATTTAGGCAGTCGTGCTATTGGTGGAGCAGGATTAATTATTCAGGAAGCGACTTCGGTTTCTCCTGAAGGTCGGATTTCTCCTGAAGATTTAGGTCTTTGGAGGGACGAGCAAATCGAGAAATTGCAACAAATTAATCGTTTTATTATCAGTCAAAATTCGGTTCCAGGTATTCAGTTGGCGCATGCCGGACGTAAAGCAAGCGCAGCATCACCATGGAACGGAGGCAGGAAAGTAGCCATAGAGCAAGGCGGTTGGAACACAGTGGCGCCAAGTGCTGTGGCATATCATGAAAACGAAGAAGCGCCTCTTGCACTAGATAAAACAGGCATTCAAAAAGTAATTACCGATTTTAAGTCGGCTACTAAAAGAGCGGTCGAAGCAGGTTTTCAGGTTATGGAAATTCATGCGGCGCACGGGTATTTGATGCACCAGTTTTTATCTCCTTTGTCTAATTTTAGAACCGATGAATACGGTGGAAGTTTCGAAAACCGAATCCGTTTGACGCTAGAGGTTCTCGGAGCAGTGCAATCAGAATGGCCCGAAAATTTGCCTTTGTTGGTTCGAATTTCAGCATCAGATTGGGCAGAAGGTGGTTGGAATTTGGAGGAATCCATTCAACTTTCTAAAATTTTAAAAGAAAAGGGAGTCGACTTAATTGACGTTTCCTCTGGTGGAGCGGTTTCGCACCAACAAATTCTGTTAGGTCCAAATTATCAAGTTGCTTTTGCTGAAAGTATAAAAGAGGAGACTGGAATTCTAACGGGTGCTGTAGGCTTAATCACGGATGCAGCTCAAGCAGCCGAAATTATTGCTTCCGGAAAAGCAGATTTAGTATTGTTTGCAAGAGAATCACTGCGCAATCCGAACCTTGGATTGACATTTGCACATGATTTAGAAGCAGAAATCACTTGGCCTAAGCAGTACGAGAGAGCTAAAAAATAAACGTATTATTTTTGTCATTCCGACGAAGGAGGAATCTTATTAAGGAACTCACATAACTGAGATTCCTCCTTCGTCGGAATGACAATTTTCAGCATAAATCGTATAAAAGATACAACCATGCAAAAAATAAAAACTGCACTACTTTCTTATGGGATGTCTGGGAAGGTATTTCACGCTCCTTTTTTACAGTTTCATCCGGGATTTGAACTAATAGGTTCGTGGGAATGCAGTAAAAAGTTAATACAAATTGATTTTCCAGAGATGAAAAGCTATGCTTCTATCGATGAATTGTTAGCTGATGAAGTAGATTTAGTCATTGTAAACACACCAGTCGAGACGCATTATGAATACGCTAAAAAAGTTTTATTGTCTGGAAAACATGCCATCGTCGAAAAAGCATTCACGACAACGGTGGTACAAGCTCAGGAATTGGCAGCTATTGCCAAAGAAAAAAATGTAAAACTATCTGTTTTTCAAAACCGTCGTTGGGACAGTGATTTCAAAACCATACAAAAAATTATTTCAGATGAAGTTTTGGGCGATATTGTGGAAGCCGAATTCCATTTTGATCGCTACAATCCGCTTTTGAGTCCAAAGAAACATAAGGAAACATGTAATTCAGGCGCCGGAATTCTAAAGGATTTAGGACCACATTTAATCGATCAGGCCTTGTGTTTGTTTGGATTACCACAATCCGTTTTTGCTGATATCCGAATTACGAGAGCACAATCTTTAGTCGATGATTATATTGATATTCTATTGTATTATGCAAGTTTTCGAGTGCGAATAAAAGCAGGGTTTTTTGTGCGCGAAGCCAATCCAGCCTATGTCATTCACGGAAAAAAAGGTTCGTTTTTGAAGTCACGTGGTGATGTACAGGAAGAAGAATTAAAATTAGGAAAAAACCTTAATTTAGATACTTGGGGAACCGAATCTATTGCCAAACAAGGACTGTTACACACAGAAATAAATGGTGAAATTGTAAAAAAACACATCCCAACTCTTCAAGGGAATTATTATGATTATTTTGATGGTGTTTTTCATTCGATTACAAATGACATTGAAGAGCCAGTTACCGCAACTGATGGTATACACGTTATGAAAATCATTGAAGCAGCTATAGAAAGTAGTGCGCAACAAAAAGTAGTTTTGCTTTAAACATTCCTTTTATTTTGTATGGATTAGATATGAATTCATGCATAATTATTTAACGATTAATTGGTTTATAAAATAGTTTTGTTTCCAGATACCTCTATTTAAAGAGTGCTATCAAATAGCATTACTTTTTTGAATTAGACTTTCATTAGTTCTACTATTTATCACTTCATTTAAATTTTAATAAAAAATTGGTTGTTGAAATCTCACGTATTTTTCAGATACGTGATGGGTTAAGAATTTGTAATAAAATCGATTACACGAAAAAAATTAGTCAAAAAATATTTTAGATTGTTTTTTTTAATACATTTATTCTTATAATTATTTCAAGTAAAATAATAATTAGATGCTAAAATAGAAATACCACATTTTTCAGCATAATTGTATTTAAGATTTATACCACTTTTCCAAAATTCACATTTAGTTATTTTTAAGTTGTTGTCCCAATTGGGAGGACTAGTTCTATGCTTTTTGTTCA
>JAYTBZ010000405.1:0-5162 GCA_043736705.1 Flavobacterium sp.
GTAGTTATCAGCGATTACGGTGGCGATTTTGGCCCATTCCGCTGGATTCATGTTAGAGGAATCAATAGGATTTTCAAATGAAATGGTTTCAATCTCACAATCCAACTGTTTCAGCTCTGGTATACGCTGCAATAATTTACTAAAATTGAAGGCTTTGAGCGCGCCTGTCTCAAAATCCTTGCTCATACCGATGGTTCCGCCTGTGTAGAGCAAAAGTATTTTAGCTTTATACGACATCATGGTATTTTAAAGTACTAACAACTGGATTGGCGTACATAGCCAAAAAGCCCTCTAGAGCGACTGGGTTGTCATGATCAATTCGCATTTCAAGACGACGTTCAAATAATGACTTTTCATTTTCGCTGTACAAATGTGCGTATCGATCCGTTTTGTGTACAATATCGTAAGCAATAAAATTCGTAGGCCAAAGTTGATAATTACCCAAAATAGCGTCATCTATAACTTGTGCTAAAGCGACTACCTGCTTGTTAGAACTATCATTATCGGCTTGGATAGTATCAATTTCAGTATCTAAAACTTTGCCTACATGAATATGGATGCGTCTTTTTTGCCCTAGAGCACCGCTTAGAATTGTCATGAAATCTTCATTCTTTTCCTTTACATAAACTTCATTATTGGCCTCGGCCATTAATTGTGGCATTTTCAACGCATCAGTCGGATCATACTCATAGGAAATGGAAACGGGTACTATTTTTACTTTTTTGAAATAATCCATTAAGTTTTTTTCATCAGAACCCATTCCGAGCATTTTCAATACACCTGGATTGGTTTCGTCATTGCCGTCCTTAGTTCTTCCTTCACGTTGCGCAATCCAAACGGAGCGATTTTCGTGTTGCAATAAATTCCCAATATATTCCGATAATAATTTTGAACTTTGCAACATCTCTCTTGGGGTTAAGCCGCGTTGTACTAAAAAGTTTCGGTTTAGTTTTGCCAAAGTGTTCAAAAAGGCCTTTTTAACTAAATTATCACCAATAGCAGACGCTGTCATGACTAAACCATGCTCGAACAGAGCTGTATTTAGCAAGGTTGTGTCTAATAAAATGTCTCGATGATTGGATATAAATAAGTAAGAAGTATTGGGTTGCAAGTTTTCAAAACCGGAAGTGGTTAAGCCATCCGAACTTTTCTCCAGTACTCTTTGTACAGATTGGTAAATAAAATTACACTGAAAATCCCGAATAGAGTGCGTTTTTCGAAGTTGTTCTTTCCACACCTCATCAGCAACTTCAGGGAAAGTAAAGTTCATCAATGCTTTCATCATGGGATGATTCACTACGTTTTGAAGTGCTTCGTTTATTTCGGAATCATAAAACGGCCTTATAGCGTCAAATTTCTGCATTTTGGTTCTCTATTTTGTGTGGGCAAATGAACAAAAAAAATATCAAAATAAGGTAAATTCTAGTTTAAATCCCAAAAATAGCTTTTGAATTCGCTGTGGTAATTGCTGCAATTTCATCTGCCGAAAGGCCATAAATTTGAGCCAACTTATCGACTATACTTACAATATAACTGCTTTCATTTCTTTTACCGCGGTATGGAACCGGAGCTAAATAAGGGGAATCTGTTTCCAGAACGATGTGCTTTAGATCTATTTGGTTCAAAAACTGATCGATTTTTCCGTTTTTAAAAGTTACCACACCACCAATTCCCAACTTCATATTATACGAAATCGCCTGTAACGCTTGCTCATATGTTCCTGAAAAGCAATGAAAAATTCCAAATAAATCAGGTGCTTTTTCTTGCTCTAAAATTTCGAAAACTTCATCAAAAGCTTCTCTACAGTGAATCACGATCGGTAGTTTGTAGTGTTTTGCCAATTGAATTTGCTTTCTAAAGGCGATTTGTTGCTGCGGTAAATGAGCTTTGTCCCAATACAAATCGATACCAATTTCGCCAATTGCATAGAATTTTCTTTTCGCCAGTTCGTCCTCCACATGTTGTAATTCCTCCAGAAAATTTTCCTTAACATACGTTGGGTGCAGTCCCATCATCAAGAATACATTTTCAGGATAATTGTTTTCTAGGTCGTACATGGCTTGTGTACACGTAGAATCGATTGCAGGGATAAAAAATCGAGAAACACCAGCGTTAATCGCGCGCTGCATCATTTCATTTCGGTCTTGATCAAATTCCTCAGCGTATAAATGGGTATGTGTATCGGTGATTGTAATATTTGTTTCCAATGGTATGGTTTAAGGCTGCAAAATTACAACTATTACAATAAGAAGACACAATCTAGTACAAAGGAAATGATGAAATCTTAATGAAACTAGTTGCAACCGCATCCTAATCTAGTTGGTGCAACAAATCCTGGACTTGATTATAATTTTCATAATCTGCAGGAATAGTCAACAAGATTTCTTTACAGGATTTGTAGTCTTTTTGCTTTAATTTGGCTAGGGCCAAACCCCAAATAGCCTTGTTAACATAGATGGAATTTCCTGATTTTAATGTTTCAAAAACAACTTCAGATTCTTTCATGTTATTGTTTTCTAACAATGCTATTCCGTAAAAATACTGAATTTCAGGAGTTTTATTTACCTTTAAGAGTGCTTCAAAAATAGGAATTGCCGTTGCATACTTTTTGGCATTAAATGCAATCTCCGCCTTTTTCAAAGTTTCATTTGCTTCGCTTCTTTCCATAAAATAAGCATTTTCGTGTTGGTTGTAATCCTCAAAATTTGGATTGGAACTAAATTCAAAAACAAACAGTCCCATCACAACAACAACCGACGCTGCCACGGCATACATCCACGGTTTAAAAAGCACCACTTTTGAACGATTCGTTTCAGACTGGTTACTTGAAATAGCTTTAAGATTGGTTACGAAAGCGTTTCGCTCTTGCTCGTTTCCAAATTTATTCGCTAAATGTCCTTCTAATTCTTGAAAAGTTTCGAATGCCGATGCTAGTTCTCGATTTTCAGCTAAGTCCTTCTCAAAAGTAAGTTGAGCTTGAGGAGATAATTCTCCCTGAAGGTATTGATCAAATACGATATATTGTTCCTCGTTCATGGCTAGTTAATTTTTTAATGATTTAAAGCGATTGGTTTCTTGAATCCACTGAGTTAATTGTCCTGTACACAAGGATTTTTTCTTGCGGACATAACCATAGGTCACATTCAGTTTTTTGGCCACTTCTTCCATAGATTGTAAAGAAAAACTCAACTGTAAAACTTCTTTACATTTATCGCCTAATTTTTGAAACATCAAATCGAAAAGTTGTTGTTTCTCATCGAAAAGTTCCGTTTCAGTAAGCATTACCTGCGTAGATTCAGTAGTAGATGTATAATCCTCTTGTAATGTTACCCCTTTGTTAGCTGATTTTTTCAACTCATTTAACCATTTCCTTTTGCAGAGTAAAAAAAAGTAAGCATCAAACGGACAGGTGAGCTGCAGTTTTTGGGCTTTGGCCTGATTAAATAAAAGTATCAAAACTTCTTGAACGACATCTTGAGCCTTATCTTCATCTCCAGAATTATTCCTGATATAAGAAACAACTTTAGGAACAAACTTTTTATAGATGGATTGAATAACTGCCGAGTTGTTATTCGCAAGTCCTTCAATATACATCTGGTCGGGATGAAGCTTAATTTTAGCCATACAAAAATATTTATATGCTAATGTAAAAAAAAGAATCTGAAATAAATTCAGATTATAGGGGTAACAAATATAAACCCAAGTCGATATAACGGTATACATCAATAATTGGAACTTATAAAATATTTAGATTATGAAAAAGTTGAAAAAATTAGGGATTAATTTCATAACGACACTTTGGGCATTAATTACACGATAATTAAATTTCAAAATAAGGGTAACAAATTTAACAACGAATTGATATAGTTAAGAAGCCCAAGAAATCAACAAAAGAAAAAATCGAAAAACAGGGTAACAATTACAAACCAAAAAGTATCTATTAAAAAACAAGTAAACAAAACAATTTAAAAATTAGAAATTATGAAAGCAAATTTAAAAAACATCGGATTAGTATTTTTAGCAACAATTGCATTAGTAAGCTGTAACAACGATGACGAAACGGCTCTTACGCCAGCATCATCAGCCGAATTCAAAGCTATTACAAAAGACGCTTTAACAGGAAAAACACAAAAATTTACTGCAACAGCAGGAAGCGGAAACATCAACTTGACATCAGCAAAAGGTGTATTAATTACTATAAATGGAAACGGATTGACTAAAAATGGAAGTCCAGTAACAGGTGCAATCGACATCACTTACGTAGAACTTTTTGATAAAGGATCCATGTTAGTTACTAACAAACCTACCATGGGAATTATGACCGATGGAAATCATGCGATGCTAAAATCTGGTGGTGAATTTTATATCAAAGCAAGTCAAGGAGGTATCGATTTGCAAACTACATCCAACATAACTTTGAATGTTCCTAACAATTTAACCGGAGGAAGGGATGCGCTTATGACTTTATGGGAAGGTGTTATCGACACCAAGGATGAGCTAGTATGGAGAGACGCTCGTAACGCGGTAGGTGCTAATGGCGTAAAAGGCGGTGTCGAGGCCATGCAAAATGGATATTTTGTTTCTTTTGGAAACTTTGGCTGGACTAATGTGGATCGTTTTTACAGCGACCCAAGACCCAAAACATCTATTCTTGTGGGTGCTCCAGCAGGATATGACAATACCAACAGCGCTATTTATTTATCCTATGATGGAGAAGGCACAAATGCTCTTGCAAAATTAGACACCTTTACTACTGCTGGATTATTTAGTGAGCACTACGGACAAATCCCTGTTGGTTTAGCATGTCACATCATATTTGTAACAGAAGAAAATGGCCAATGGAAATACGCCATCAAAGGAGTTACAATTACATCCGGAGCCGTATACAACTTTACTCTTGCTGAAACTACAGTGGGCACCGAAGCTCAATTAATAGCCGCAATCAATGCTATTCAGTAACTTACAAAATATATTTTTAAAGAAAAGTGGTGATTTGCTCACCACTTTTTTTTACATTTAGAAGATTTTTAACAGTCACCAGTGCCAATTTCAAACCAAATAAGTTAGTTCTTAGGAGCTAATCCTGCTATCCGTTGCAATCTTTTTATTCGCCAAAAAGGCCAATAAAAAGGATTTCCACTGCTATCAGGGCTAAAAAAAAC
>JAYTBZ010000406.1:0-11617 GCA_043736705.1 Flavobacterium sp.
TCAAAAAGCTTGTACTATTACCGAACTTGGTTTTAGACGCATATTACCTTTTGTAAAACCGAACGTAACCGAATATGAAATCGAAGCCGAATTGATTCATGAATTCATTCGCAATCGCTCTCGAGGTTTTGCCTACACGCCAATTATTGCCTCTGGAAACAATGCCAATGTGCTGCATTATATTGAAAACAACCAACAATGCAAAGCTGGCGATTTAATTTTGCTAGATGTTGCCGCTGAATATGCAAACTATTCCAGCGACATGTCGCGTACTATTCCTGTTTCGGGCCGCTACACTAAGAGACAAAAAGAAGTGTACAATGCCGTGCTGAATGTCAAAAATGAAGCAACAAAAATGTTGACCACTGGCACACTCTGGAAACAATATCATATCGAAGTGGGGAAATTAATGACTTCAGAATTGCTAGGTTTGGGTCTAATTGACAAAGCTGATATCCAAAATGAAAACCCCGATTGGCCTGCCTATAAAAAATATTTCATGCATGGAACGTCACACCACATGGGACTGGACACGCACGATTACGGAATCCTAACCGAGCCCATGCAAGCCAATATGGTATTTACTGTAGAACCGGGAATCTATATTCCTGCAGAAGGTTTCGGGATTCGTCTTGAGGATAATATTATTGTTCAAGAAAGCGGACAACCCTTCAACATGATGCGCAACATCCCAATTGAAGTCGATGAAATCGAAGAATTAATGAACGCATAATACATGTTACATATCCATAACAAGCAGTCTAGCGCAATCTAGGCTGCTTTTTTTTTAGGAGCAGAATACTATCTTTTCAAAACCACGATCCGTCCTGCTGTCCGTTATATTCCCGATCAAAAAAACTACGCCTAAAAACCCTTGTTTTTTAAAATCGGGAGATACCACTGCCATCAGGGCTAAAAGTGCGCACAGTTTTCAAAAGAACATAAATGTTAAAACAATTCTAAAACTGTAACGTTATAATCCAGTCAAAGACTTACTCTTGAAACTGTTACATGTAGCAGATGGTAATTATTTACTCCTAAAAACTAAAAAAAGAACTTAAAACATAAAAATCATGCAAGCACACGAAATCGATTATCACATTTACGGCGAGGAAATGCAATATGTGGAAATAGAACTGGACCCACAGGAAATTGTAATTGCCGAAGCGGGAAGTTTTATGATGATGGACAATAACATCCAAATGGAAACCATTTTTGGCGATGGTTCCGGACAGGAAAACGGATTGTTCGGTAAACTATTAAGCGCCGGTAAAAGGGTGTTGACTGGCGAAAGTCTTTTTATGACGGCATTCATCAATCAAAATAACATTAAAAGTAAAGTTTCATTCGCATCGCCTTATCCAGGGAAAATTATTCCAATTGATTTGACACAATTTGGCGGAAAATTCATTTGCCAAAAAGATTCTTTTCTTTGCGCTGCCAAAGGTGTGTCTGTTGGTATCGAATTCTCAAGAAAATTAGGAACAGGGTTATTTGGTGGGGAAGGTTTCATCATGCAAAAAATAGAAGGTGATGGTCTGGCGTTTGTACATACCGGCGGAACATTAGCCAAAAAAGAATTAGCCGCAGGCGAAATCCTAAAAGTCGACACCGGTTGCATCGTAGGTTTTACCAAAGACGTAGATTATGACATCGAGTTTGTGGGCGGAATCAAAAATTCTATTTTTGGAGGCGAAGGTTTGTTTTACGCCACGCTTCGCGGTCCGGGAACAGTTTATGTACAATCCTTGCCTTTCAGCCGACTTGCCGACAGAATAATCGCATCTGCACCAAGAGCTGGTGGAAACAGTCGCGAGGAAGGCAGTTTATTAGGCGGATTGGGAAGTTTGCTCGATGGAGATAGACGATTTTAAATTTTATGAACGGCTTGCAGAAATGAGAGCTTTTTTATTTTAAGGGAAGTTGAATTTGTGGTAAAGGTTGACAAAGAGTTTTGTTTACAATCTTTTCTCTCATTAATTTCTTCTTGTTAAAATGTCTTGAAATATTTTGAATAATTTCTGTATAATTATCTTTAATCCCATTCTCATCTTTTGTTTCATGATAAAAAACTTTGATAGAGCGACAGTTATTATGTTCAAAAACAGTATTCAATAATGTTCTATCCGATAATCCGCAAGAATGCCCCATAATCAGAACTTGGAATTTATTAGTATCAATAAAATCAAGTAGATTTTTATAATTAGAGTTCTGTAAGTATTGAAATGATTTAAAATTCTGTAAATATTCATTATCATCTAAATTTTCGATTATCTTATAGTCTTCATCCATTTCATCTCCGAAACCAAAATTAATTTTATTACTATTATCATTCAATCTTCCGTGAATTTGTAGATTTTCAATTTTCCCAAAACTCCTATTTTCTCCATATTCTTTAGTAAAACTTATATATTTATCAATAGTTTTTGTATAATTAAAATTCAAACAATAAGTAATTACTTCTTTTCTTTTATCAGGAATATCTTCTTTATAAAATTCTTTTAATTCTTTTACATCTTCACTTGGAAATTCTAAAAAATATTTATCTGTTCCTCTATTAATTTTAAACAGATCTGAAATAGTTATCACTCTTTCTTCATCCATAATTATTTTATCGTTGAGATATTTTTCTAAACTATTTTTTACTTGATCAAACTCTGTATTAAGTTTTATTATTTTATCTTTTCTTGAAATTTCAAACGCATCTTCATCTACTAATCTATTTTCTGACTTTAAATTAACAATACCTTTTAATTGCCTATAGTATTCATTTTCAATATCAACCCAATTCTGGGTCGCTTTTTGGTTGATTAATCTAAAAAACGTGTTTTTATAATTAAGTATATGTTTTCTAGGATATTTACCTATGTTATTATTCCCATATTCATGATAAATTTCAGCCTCCGAAAATTTTATTTTTTCATCATGTTGCATAATAAAATTTGCTAATCCTTCTAAATTTTTAACTTTATCAAATTTAAAATCTTGAACTAAATTTTCGAATGAAACAAAATCATCGTCGTGACTTGCGCCAGTTACTCTATTCCAGTAATCATCAATAAAATCCTTATACGAAGTCGGCAATCCATGAGCTAAATCAAATCCGTTTCCAATAATAACCAGTCTGTTCATATTTATAAATGCTTTTCTCAAATATACTATTTTTAATAAAATTGTTTACAGGAATTGCCTACATGACCTTATATTTCTTAAATGGTTAAAAAAATAAAATGCTACTTTTGTAGACTAAATTTCCATTTTGAAACAAATTCTCTTTAAAAACACTAACATCTCCTATTCTGATTCCGGGAAGGGAACCGCTATTGTCTTGCTTCATGGTTTCTTGGAAAACAAAGGCATGTGGGATTTTTACATTCCGGAATTTGCTAAAAAAAACCGTGTCATCACCATTGATTTATTGGGACATGGCGAGACGGAATGTTTGAGTTACGTGCAAACCATGGAAGATAATGCCGATGCAGTCCACGCTGTTTTATCAGAATTGCGCCTACGGAAAGCCATTTTTGTCGGGCATTCTATGGGCGGCTATGTCGCTTTGGCTTTCGCCGAATTGTATCCTGACACGATAAAAGGATTAGTCTTATTAAACTCGACCGCAAAAGCCGATAGCGCCGAACGAAAAATCAATCGGGACCGCGCGATTAAAGCTGTGAAGCAATCTTTCGTCAATTTTATTTCACTTTCTATAGCTAATTTATTCAGTGAATCGAATCGAGAAAGACTTTCGTTAGAAATTGAAAAAGTAAAAAAAGAAGCTATAAAAACACCGCTCCAAGGAATCGTTGCGTCACTGGAAGGAATGAAAATAAGACAAGATCGGGAAGTGTTATTGCACCTTACGCCTTATCCAAAATTATTAATTCTGGGCGAAAAAGATCCTGTCTTAAATTACGAAGAAACTAAAGAACAGATAGAAAACACGGCTATGAAACTGGTGACTTTTCCGGACGGACACATGAGTCATATTGAGAACCAAAACCAATTATTGATCGTATTGTTGGCTTTTTTCAAAAGCATCTAGATCATTCCTGATTTCAAATACCCTTTTTCAACCAATTCGCTTTTGTCTTTTAAGTGGTGCATTTTCCCTTCTCTCATCAACGCTAGTTTTGTGGAAACTTTAATCACATTTTCATAATTATGGTCCGTGATAATGATGCCTTTTACACGGGACATTGCAGTGATTAATCCATTTATTTTTTCAATCATGATTGGCGACAAACCATTGTAAGGCTCGTCCAGTAAAACAAATTTTGACGTATTATTCAGGATTAATTTAATTTCTAAATACCGTAATTCTCCGCCGGACAAGTGCTTTATTTTTTTGCTTAACATTGGTTGTATCATTTCATCGGCATAAAAATCCTGTAATTTGTCTTTGGTAATGGACAATTGAATGGTCTTTTTTATCGTAAATGAATTTGGAATAAAATTATCTTGATGCAAATAACTGATTTCGTTTAGTAAATCGCTGGTTTTTGATTTCACAACGCCATCCACCCGAACGAATTTATAATCGGCTGTAACAATTCCGAAAATGATTTTTAACAAAGTAGATTTTCCAGAACCATTTCTTCCTAATATACCAATGACATCAGTAGTTTCGCATTTCAAATACACATCGGAAACTATGATTTTTCCATCATATTGTTTTTGAACACTATCTACTTCTAAAATATTGTTAGTCATACGAATTTGAGTACTACATTAATGACTAAAATCAGCACCATCGAAAAAATAAAATTCAGTATAAAACCGTACACTAACAACTGCAGTTTTGAGATTCTGTTGTTGTAATAAAACAGATATTCATTTTTAGCACTCACCTCTATTATCAAAATACTGATTAAGAAACCAAAAATAATAAGTACGTACTTGAAAGTTTCAAATCCTCCAAAAACCCACGCCAAAGCACTTACTGAAACGTTTATCGTCAAAGTGCTTTTGTAAAATTCGAAGATGTTGGCTAATTTTCTGATTGTGAATGCTATTTAAATTATTTTCTCTTTGAATGGGATAGCATCATCTAAAATTTCGCTTAATAAAAGAACCATTTGCTCGAGATAATTACTCAAAATTTCTTCATTTATAATTGAATTTATTTCTTTCTCAATTTTAAAATTAAACGGAAGAAAACCTGCTTTTAAATTCTTAAAAGAAATAATTCCGGCTTCGATTGACTTTCCTTTTGCTTCGTGCTCATACATATAAGCATAGGCGAGAACCTGAATGATTTTATCACTTTTAATATCTTCAGTCAGTCCTTTCCACGATTTCAAAGTAACGCTTACTTTTTCTACTTTTCCAGTTTTATAATCGATAATTCGAATGATACCGTTACGCTCTTCAATTCGATCCACATTTCCTCTTATCAATACGGGAAAAGGTAAATTAGGATGATTTAATAGTCGCTCAAAAGTTTGTTCCAAAGCAATTATTTTTATTGAGTCACCGTCCTTAATACTTTCCAATTCCACTTTCAAAAAATTCGAAACATTACGTTTGGCTACTTCAAATGCTAACAAATTTCGACCTTTTTTGATTTCGCCTTCTTTGTACACCAATTTAAATTGTTTCAGAATTTCAGCGTCAATTTGTTTGAAACAATTTAAAATGTCACTTTCTGAAATAAATTTATCAATGAAAGGCTCGTATAAAACCTTCAACGTTTCGTGAATAATCGTTCCCAACGTATTTAATGCAATATTCTCTTCAACTTCTTCGACTTCGCTGATGCGTAATATTTTCTGGAAATAAAACTGAATGGGATTACGGATATAACTCGTCAATGCTGAAGGAGAAAACCCTTTTTCAGCAATTTCCTTCAGTCGTACCATCACACTTTCCGATTTAGGAATTACCATCGGTTGATAGGCTGTTTCGGGTAAAACTGCATTATAAATTTCGTGTGTTAACGTATGATTTTTTTGCTTTTCGACTTCCAGTTGAGTTATGAATCGACTTTTCTCACCCGCATCAAGACCTTCACTTTCGGTATTATACAGCAAGTAAATATTTTTGGCGCGTTGCAACAAATGATAGAAATGATAGGTATAAATCGCATCTTTTTCTTTGAATGTTGGCAATCCCAGTTCGCGTTTCACATCATACGGAATAAAAGAATTTTGCAATTTTCCAGCTGGAAATTTTCCTTCATTCATCGAAGTGACAATAACGGTGTCAAAATCAAGCACACGACTTTCTAATACTCCCATAATCTGCAAACCGTTCAAAGGTTCACCTTCAAATGAAACCTCCGCTAAATCAATTACTTGTTTGTAAATAGCATAAAGCGTATCAATTTTATCGATATGAGTATGTTTCAAATAATAATTAATCAATTTATTAATGACTTTAAAAATGGCAAAAACAAAAGCCTTTGTTATTTTTTCTTCTTCGTTATCGTTGCTTAAATTTTCTTTTATGGTTTGCAACAATTTAGAAATCGTCTCTAATACCGGAATCGACCCCTTTTCCCATTTTTTAAATAACAAAAGAAACAGTTCATTCGGAATTGCATTCAATTCCATTAATTTTTGATGCGTAATAAAAGTATAATTATTTTGATTGATTATTTTTACAAGCGTATTCGCATTTGCATATGGTTCCACCAAAGGATGCGTCAAAATATCTAAGACATCTTTATAATACAACACATAACTTTTTGCATTTCTGGATAGTGCATTTGTGTGCATTTTGAATAATTTGGCAATCAAAATCTGTGCTGGATTATTCTTACTGGAATATCCCATCGTAATATTTAGAGCTCCAACGCTTGCGGGAAGCGAATATAAAAGTGGGACCAACATATTCTCGTCACCTAAGACCACAGCTACTTTATCTAGCTTATCATCAATCCCTAAGCTACGAGATTCAAGGATCAAATTATCAATAATACTTCCCGCAATTTTAGCTTGACCAATTGTTTTGGGTGTACCAATTACTTGAATGTTTTTTGATTGTGAAAAATCATCTACAATCCATTCAAACAGATTTGATTTGTAATGCTTCCAGTTTTCTTTAAAACGCCTTACAAACAAACTTGCATCGTGATACGGATCGTTAAGAAAGGTTTGATCTACATCCCAATAAATTGTAGCTTGATCAGCACCAATAAGATGTTGAATAATTTTTTCTTCAGCTGCATTCAACGCGTTAAAACCTGCAAAAAAGTATTTTTTATTTTGGGTTGATTTTGAAAATTCAATTAAATTAAGGGCTGCTTCTCGATAAATCAAACCTTGATATCCGATTCCTTTATTCAACAAATGACTATAAAAAGATTGATAATAATGAGGTAATAACTTCCAAAAATCAATGTATTTCTCTAACAAAAGAGTTTTATTTTCGACTTCAATTCCCCATTTTTTGATATCTTCAATATCATTCAAATAGGAAAGTACATGAGAAGGATCTAACAAATAGCGGTCAATTTCATTAAAATCCTGTAACAGTGTTTTGGCCCAATTGGCAAATAACTCAAAGGATTGTTGATTGACTTTATCAGTAATAGACAAATAGACTTCATAAAATTCAAAAAGCAACTCAATAGGGTCTATTGTCCTAATACCTGCAATATTTTGTATAAAGTCCTCAATACTTATAATTTCAGGAGAAAGAATGTTACTTGTTACTTGTTTTTTTAAGGCTTCAATCAAGAAAATCTTAGCACGTTTATTTGGCAAAACAACAATCGTATTGGAAAGGTTATCCGAGTAATTTTGAATTAAAACCGATGCTATTTTATCCAGAAAAGAATTATTTATCATTTCATAAAAATAAAAAAAACGCCCCGATAAATCGGGGCGTTTTAAAAAATATTTGGAGAAAAATTATTCTTTTATTAAAGAAATTTCAACTCTTCTGTTTTCTGCTTTTCCTTTTGCAGTCTTGTTAGATGCAATTGGTTTAGTCTCACCAAAACCTGTAGATCTTAATCTATCAGCAGCAATACCATTTTCAATTAAATAATTTTTAACTGCAGCAGCTCTGTTTTCAGATAAAGTTTGGTTTAGTTCATTACTACCATCACTATCACAGTGACCTTCAATCTGGAATTTTGAGTTTGGATACTCTTTCAAGATTGCAGTAATAGACTGTAATACTGTGTAAGTACCTTGTTGGAAAGTAGATTTACCAGAATCAAACAAAATTACTTTACCGTAGTTGTTTAACGTTTTCATTACTTCTTCTGTAACTTCTGGACAACCTTGGTTAGCAACAGTACCTCTTACTTGTGGACATTTATCATCTTTGTCTAATACTCCGTCTCCGTCAGTATCTGGCCAAGGACAACCTGCATTTTCTCTAGGACCTGCAACAGTTGGACATTTGTCATTTTTATCAGCTACTCCGTCTCCATCAGTATCAGGACAACCTTTTAATGAAACTGGACCAGCCTCATTAGGACATTCGTCATCTTTGTCAGCAATTCCGTCTCCGTCAGTATCAGGACATCCATTCAATGCTGCTAAACCAGCAACATCTGGGCAAGAATCTGCACTATCTTGTATTCCATCTCCATCAGTATCAGGACATCCGTTAAATTCTTTTAAACCAGCAACGTCTGGACAAGCATCATCTTTATCGAATATTCCGTCACCATCTGTATCTTTACCTCCAAATTTGAAGATCAAACCAGCTGAATGTTGAAAATGTGAAGGAGCATCTGGAGTTCCGTTTGCATCTCCTCTTTCACCAAAAGATTTTTTATATCTAGTAGCCAATTCTAAACCTACATTTTCAGTAAACCAGAATGTCAATCCTGCGCCTGGGTTTAAGGTTCCGTAGCTACTATCGCCAAAGAAAGTATAACCTCCACCAACAGATAAAGATGGATCAATAACTTTAGATTTAATTAAGTTCATGAAGCTATATTTAACAGTAGCATCAACACCATAATACATTAAATCACCAGGGTTAGAAACTAAATAACCACGTGAATCACTACCAGGAGTTCCCGGAGAAAATCTCACATATTTATCAATTTTGTTTACAGAACCAGCAAGTCCAAAAGAGAAATTATCTCCTATGTACTTTGACACACTTAAGTAAGAAACAGATGGAAGAATATTCCAGTTGTCTTTTACTGCAAATGGTTGTGAAAAATGACGGTCAGCCCAATTTTTACCACCACCAGCACTAGTTCTAGTGTCAACGGCATTAACTCCAAAGGATATAGCCCATGGATTGTTACTGTCTTGTGCATGAGAACTTAATCCCATGACCATCATTACAGCAACTAAAAGTTTGTTAAGATGTTTCATACTTAAAATTTTTAATTACAATTTAGTTAATTAAGAGCAAAAGTAATGCGTAAATTTTTAACTACAAAACTAAAAGTTAAAAAAAACTTATAAAAACTACCTAAAGTGTAAATTATACAACTTCATTTCCAAATTATACAACATTTAACATTTTGCCAACCTCAACGAAAGCGCTTATAGCCTTGTCTAAGTGTTGTTTAGTATGGGCTGCAGACAGTTGTACTCTAATTCTTGCTTTATCTTTAGGGACTACAGGAAAGAAGAAACCGATTACATATATACCTTTTTTTAGTAATTCATCAGCCATATTTTGAGACAATTTTGCATCATACAGCATTACAGGAACAATCGCTGAATCGCCATCAATAATGTCGAAACCTGCTTTTTTCATTCCGTCTTTAAAATAATTTGTATTCCATTCTAGTTGATCTCTCAAAGTAGTATCTTTTTCTAATAATTCAAATACTTTTATAGAAGCACCTACGATCGCAGGAGCTAGCGAATTCGAAAATAAATACGGTCTTGATCGTTGACGCAAAATCTCAATAATTTCTTTTTTTGCTGTGGTGTAACCTCCCATAGCTCCCCCTAGTGCTTTTCCTAATGTTCCCGTAATAATATCAACGCGACCCATTACCCCTTTAGCTTCTGGAGTTCCCTTGCCTGTTGCACCAATAAAACCAGCTGCATGACATTCATCAACCATTACCAATGCATCATATTTATCTGCTAAATCACAAATTTTATCTAGTGGCGCAACAAGTCCATCCATAGAGAAAACCCCGTCAGTAACAATTAATTTAAAACGATTTCCCGCGGCTGTTGCTTTAATCAATTGTTGCTCCAAATCTTCCATGTTACTGTTTTCATATCGGTAACGGGCTGCTTTGCACAAACGAACACCATCAATTATAGACGCATGATTCAAACTATCCGAAATGATACAATCTTTTTCTCCCAACAAAGGTTCAAAAACACCCCCATTAGCATCAAAAGCAGCTGCATACAAAATAGTATCTTCCAGTCCATAAAACTCTGCTATTTTTTTTTCCAAAGTTTTATGTATATCCTGAGTACCACATATAAAACGAACCGACGACATTCCGAAACCATGTGTATCCAGAGCATCTTTAGCTGCTTGCACCACCTCTGGATGCGAGGATAAACCTAAATAATTATTGGCACAAAAATTCAGTACTGTTTCTCCTGTAGAAATTGTGATTTCTGCTCCTTGTGGCGAGGTTATAATTCTTTCTTTTTTAAAAATTCCGTTGTCTTCAATACTTTGTAATTCTGCTTGAAGGTGTTCTTTTATATTTCCGTACATTTTTATGTTTTTTAAAGTTCAATATTGCGAATTCTTCATTTTTATGGTTACAAATTTACTACTTCGATTTCTTTTCCGATATAAATAAGTGCTTTTTTTATCACTTTATAACCCATCAACTCAATTGCTTTTTGATAATTTTCTAATTGTAGCTGGTATTTTGCGTTGTGTATTCCCGTTTTATAATCCAGTAGCAAAACCTCGTTATTTTTTGCAACCACCATACGGTCTGGTTTGATTGTATTTCCTTGCTTTTGAATAATAGTTTGTTCATTCATCACCGTATTGCCGTCTTCAAAATAAATCTCTAATTCCCTATGATTCACAATTTCTCGAATGGTTTTAAAAACGGTTTCTTTTTGTCTAAAAGTAATCAACCCATTTTCTATAGCCTTCGTCATGGCTAAGTCAACATCTTGTTTTGTTTGTACTAACGATAAAATTTCATGAATTACATTTCCATATTCAATGGCTTCTTGCTGATGCGTTCCCCACATTAAAGCTTCTCGTTGTGCAATTTTTATATTCTTTGGATTTAAAATTTCGGCTAAAACAGGAATTGTTTTTGAAGTATCGATGTGTTGTTTTGCTAAAGATAATTTTGCTCTATCTCCAAATTCGTATTCTAATTTATTTTCATCAAATTCGCCTTTGTTACCCAAATAATTAATGAAAAAACTACACATATTATTCTTCGGAAATTCCCCTTTACTGGATAAATTCATGTTCGAAATAACATACAATTGCTCCTCTGCTCTTGTTAATGCCACATACAACACATTGATATTATCCAACAATTCTTCTTGTTTTTTTTGATTGAAAACAGCAGCGGCTTCTTCTCCAAAACCTTCGACAGCAGTGCTATTGTCAATTAAAACCTTTGGTAAACCAAAATCCTGCTCTTCCGCATTGAGCCATAACTTATCTTTTGGCTTTCTCGTGTAATCTTCTTCGGCAAAAGGAAAAATGACGACTGGAAATTCCAATCCTTTCGATTTATGAA
>JAYTBZ010000407.1:0-11562 GCA_043736705.1 Flavobacterium sp.
AGACGCTAAAAAAACAGCAAAAAAAGAACCGTTAAAAACGGCTAAAGAAAAGAAAGAAGAAAAAAGAGATAAGAAGAACAGTCCTAAAAGAGACTAAAACTTTAATATTCAGTATTCAGCTTATAGTGTTCAGCTTCATTTTTGTAACTGAACACTATTTTTTTTCGCTGAAAAAAGCATATTATTTGACTGGAATATTGGCTAAAATTTCCAAAACAAATTTCCAAAATTTCTGAGATGATGAAATACTCGCTCGCTCGTCAGGTGAGTGTGCACCATGAATCGTTGGTCCAAAAGAAATCATATCCATCTCTGGATAATTAGTTCCGAGAATTCCACATTCTAATCCGGCATGACAAGCCACTACTTTAGGTTTATCGCCATTTTGTTTTTCATAAATTGGAACTAAAACATCTAAAATCTCTGAATTAGAATTTGGTGTCCAACCCGGATAGGAACCCGAAAATTCAACTTCACAACCCATTAATTCAAAAGCAGAACGCAACGCATTAGCCAAATCAAATTTAGAGGTTTCAACCGAAGAACGTGTTAAACATTGTACTGAAAGTTGTCCTTCACCTACAATTACTTTTGCAATATTGTTCGATGTTTCTACTAAATTATCAAAATCAGCACTCATTCTATACACGCCATTGTGTGCTGTGTACATGGCTCTTACAAAGTAAAACTGAGCAATTGATGGCATTACATTAGCTGGAGCTTCATTCATTTTTTCAAAAACAACTTCTAAATTTGGCTCTGTTGTTTTTAACTCCGTTTTGATTTCATTTACTATTTGTTGCATGTCAAAAACAAAAGCTTCGTCATACACTTCAGCTATAATTACTTTTGCTTGACTTTCTCTCGGAATCGCATTACGCAAACTCCCGCCTTTTATTTCCGAAATCTGCAAACCAAAATTATCAAACCCATCAAATAACAATCGGTTCATAATTTTATTAGCATTCCCCAAGCCTTTATGAATATCCATCCCTGAATGTCCGCCTTTCAAGCCTTTTATAGTAATTGTATATCCTACAGAGCCTTGTGGAGTTTCCTCCTGATTGTACTCAGCAGTGGCCGTTACATCAATTCCTCCTGCGCAACCTATGTCTATTTCATCGTCTTCTTCGGTATCCATATTCAACAAGATTTGCCCTTGCAGAATACCTCCTTTTAAGTTCAATGCACCCGTCATTCCGGTCTCTTCATCAATAGTAAACAAAGCTTCTATCGCAGGATGCGGAATATTAGTACTTTCTAAAATGGCCATTATAGCGGCAACACCAAGACCGTTATCAGCACCAAGCGTAGTTCCACGAGCACGAACCCAATCTCCATCTACGTACATATCGATTCCTTGTGTTTCAAAATCAAATACAGTATCCGAATTTTTTTGATGCACCATATCCAAATGTCCTTGAAGCACAATTGCTTTTCGGTTTTCCATTCCAACCGTAGCAGGTTTACGGATAATTACGTTGCGAATATCATCTTCAAACGTCTCTAGTCCAAGGCTTTCGCCAAAATTTTTCATGAATGCTATAACTCGGTCTTCTTTTTTAGAAGGTCGCGGTACAGCATTTAAATCGGCAAACTTATTCCAAAGTACTTTTGGTTCCAGATTTCTTATTTCTTGACTCATTTATTAATATTTGAAGTTTTATAGTTACAAAGGTCAAAGTTACAAAGTTTAAATTCTTTATTGATACTAATTGATATTGTAATTATATTTACAAGACTAAAATTCATCTTGTGCGAATAAAATATATTCTTTCTAGCCTTCTTTTTATCCAGATATTAATCTTACAAGTTCTCCCTTATTTTCCGCTGCAAGTAGAACAATATTATAGCAACGGTTTCTATCCAATAGTTTCACGATTTTCCAGATTAACTATAGGTCGTATCCCATTTTCTTTAGGAGATTTAATGTATGTTGTTGTCATCGCATTCATTTTTAAATGGTTGTGGAACCAACGAAAATCGTGGAAATTAGAATGGAAAAGCAATATATTATCGCTGTTAAGTTTCGTTTCTGTGTTCTACTTCTTGTTTCATTCACTATGGGCGTTTAATTATTACCGTCAACCGCTTTTTGAAAAAATGGAAATTAAAAAAGACTATTCTGACGCTGATCTATTGGCTTTCACTAAAAAATTAATCATCAAAACAAACACCGTTCAAAAAAAAATCGCAAAAAATGATAGGATCAAAGTAACCTTCCCATACTCCCAAAATCAAGTTTTCAAGATGAACTTAAATGGATACAAAAAACTTGCTAAAGAACATTCTTATTTCACCTACACCCATTTAAGCATCAAAAAATCACTGATCAGTTTACCTTTAACCTACATGGGTTTTGGAGGTTATTTGAATCCGTTTACCAATGAAGCACAGGTTAACTATCTTGGCCCAATGTATAGTTTCCCCATGACTGCCAATCATGAAATGGCGCACCAAATGGGTTATGCTAGTGAAAGTGAATGCAACTTTATTGGCTTTCTGGCTTCTGTAAAAAACGATAATTTACACATCCAGTATTCGGGCTACAGCATGGCATTACGGTATTGCTTGGGTAATTGGCAAGCCAGAGACGAAACTGTTTTTAAACAATTACTAAAAACCGTTCATCCCGGAATTTTAAAAAACTACAAGGAAAGCGAGCAATTCTGGAAGCAATATGACACGATTATCGACAAGGGTTTTCATGCTTTTTACGATCAATTCCTAAAAGTGAACCAACAAAAAGACGGTATGGAAGGATATAGTAAATTTGTTAATTTAATGGTAAACTATTATAAGGATAAGGAATTATGAGTACGAGTTTTGGGTGTTAGGTTTAAAGTTTAACTTTAAAATACATCCGTTTTTTTATACTTCGTCACTGGTAAATGTCGTAAAACTTTTCTTTTTATAAGGCCTAATAATCAAACGACCTTCCCGATCAAACCGAATGTAATTGTACACCCAGTTTAGGAATACAACTGCTTTATTTTTAAATCCAATAAGAGAGAATAAATGCACAAACATCCATACAAACCACGCAAAAACCCCGCTAAAATGGTATTTAGGCAAATCGACTACGGCTTTATTTCTGCCTATGGTTGCCATAGAACCTTTGTCATTGTATTCAAAAACTTCCATGGGTTTGTTTTCAATTAATTTTATTAGGTTTTCACCCAACAATTCGCCTTGTTGCATGGCTGGTTGCGCCATCATAGGATGCCCTTGCGGATAGGCTTCGGATTCCATAGAACCAATGTCGCCAATAGCAAAAATAGTATTGTAACCCACGACTTGATTGAATTCATTTACCCTGATTCTTTCTACTTTTTCAACTAAAGAATTACCGTTCAATCCAGCCACTAGAGCACCTTGAACACCTGCGGTCCAGATTACTGTCGCGGTTTCAAAAGTCAAATCAGAATTTGTAGTGATCGTGCGACCGTCATAATTGGTAACGCGTACGTTTTTCCAAATTTTAACACCCAAACTAGTAAGAAATTCTTCGGCAGCTTGAGAAGATTTCTCGCTCATGGTGTTTAGGATTCGGTCCCCACTTTGAATTAGATTAATTTGCATTTTGGCAATATCAAGATCCGGATAATCTTTTTGGAGGATAGCCTTTTTCATTTCGGCTAATGCACCTGCAAGCTCTACTCCTGTTGGTCCGCCTCCCACCAACACAAAGTTGATCAAACTATTTTGATCCGCGAGATCGGTGGTAAGAACAGCTTGTTCAAAATTTTCTAATATTAGACTTCGAATATTGAGCGATTGTGGAATCGTTTTCATAGCCATGCTGTTACGCTCAATTTCCTTATTACCGAAATAATTAGTTTTAGAACCGGTAGCAATCACGAGGTAATCGTAACTTAATTCCCCAATCTCAGCGATAATTTTTTGATTTTTAGTGTCAATTTCCTGGACATTAGTAAGCCTAAAATAAAATTCATCGTATTCTTGAATCACTTTACGGATTGGGTAGGCTATGGAACCGGCTTCGAGTCCGCCTGTGGCTACTTGATATAATAAAGGCTGAAAAGTATGGTAATTGTGTTTGTCTAAAAGCACCACTTGTACTTTTTTATTTTTTAGTTTTTTGGCTAATGCAATTCCTGCAAAACCGCCTCCTATAATTACTATTCTTGGAAAGGTTGAATCTGGGATGTTCATATTTTAAGAGGTTGATCATTATTGATATTCAAAGATACAATGTTTTCTTCTCTTGCATTTTATCAAATAGTTTTGAAATTTTTGTTTTTGGGAAAAAGTCTTCCGTGAATAAAACGGGTAGGATAGCCCCGATGGAAATGAAAATCCTTTATTTTTTTTATTTTTTTAAAAAAAATAAAGATTGTACTGTACAGCGGGACAATTTTGAATGAAGAAAAAAAAATTTATGCTCCTGATGACTTCGCACCAAGTAAAGAAGAATTTGAAAATAATCAATTTAGTATTTAATTTGTAACAAAATCTACTATCGAAATACTAACGTATATATGAGTACGGATCTAGAACAGAATTTTGTAAAGCAATTGCAAGAAAATCAGAATATAATCCACAAAATTTGTAGGTTGTATACTAATGGTGACGATGCGCACAAAGATTTGTTTCAGGAAATTACGATTCAATTGTGGAAGGCTTTTCCAAAATTTAGAGGCGAAAGTAAATTTTCGACTTGGGCCTATCGAGTCGCACTGAATACTGCTATTACTTTGTACCGAAAAACAAAACGATCCATAAATACGGTTGAATTTGAGGGTCGACAACATTTCCTGAATGATGTGGAATATGATTATGAAGAGGAAGAGCAATTAAAACTGATGTACAAAGCTGTTTACCAGCTGAATGACATTGAAAAGGCATTGATATTTATGTACCTAGAAGATAAGGATTATCAAGAAATATCAGAAACATTAGGGATTAGCGAAGTAAATGCAAGAGTGAAAATGAATAGAATTAAAGGAAAATTAAAGAAAATTTTAAATCCAATGGGAATATGAAAGAGCTGGATTTATTAAAAAAAGATTGGCAAAAGAGTGATAATTCTTTTGATCAAGTATCAGAAACCGAGATTTATAAAATGATTCATAAAAAATCGTCTTCGATTGTGAAGTGGATTTTGATAATTAGCATTTTAGAAGTTTTATTGTGGACTTGTACCAGTATTTGTTTCAACACTGATGATTACTTAATTAATTTGAATCATCCTGAGTTAATCCAATATTTTGAAATATTCACTTATTTCAATTATGGTGTAATACTATTTTTTATCTATTTATTTTATAAAAATTACATCACAATTTCGACCACAACTTCTACAAAACAATTAATGTCCGACATCTTAAAAACCCGAAAAACGGTTCAATACTATGTATGGTATAATCTTGGGATGTTATTAGTAAGTCTAATAATTGGTTTTATAATTGCATTTTTTTACAATCCAGAACTAAGCGATCTCAAAGAGAAAATTGCTGCAAATGGTAAAGTTATGGCAATAACGCTTGGAATTTTATTTTTTACGACAGTTTTGCTTTTAGGAGTATTTTGGCTCTTTTACCGACTGTTGTATGGTATTTTGCTCAGAAGATTATACAGCAATTACAAAGAATTAAAGAAAATAGATCTTTAAGTGCAAAAGAAAAAGTCTTAAAATTCAATGATTTTGAATTTTAAGACTTTTTTTTTAAAACTATATTTTTAATACTCCCATTTTCTAAATTTATTCAAGTCTTCTTGTTCTTTGATTTCTTCAGGAGAAATAACTTTGAGAAATGAAGCATGTTGCTCTATTGCAAACTCTACTTTTTCTACAATTTCATCAATAGTATCGTTGTCATAATCAATATCTAGCGGTTCTTTGATGATAAAAGATTGCAGGATTCCTTTCTTCTTCATGCGCAGTCCCTTTTTGTCAAATGAACGGCGAAAACCATCTATCACAATAGGTACTACAATAGGTCGGTGTTGTTTAATAATATGCGCTGTTCCTTTGCGAACTGGTTTAAACGATTTGGTGGTTCCTTGTGGAAAGGTAATTACCCAACCGTCTACAAGCGCGATCTTAATATTTTCCGTATCGTTAGGATTAATATCTTTTTTCTCCTTGACATCAACACCCTTAGCGCGCCAAGTACGTTCTACTGAAATCGCACCAGCATATGCCAAAATACGTGGTAAAAATCCAGCCTGCATAGTTTCTTTGGCAGCAACATAATAAATATTCATTTTGGGTTGCCACAAGTAACAGACATTCTTTATGGTATCGTCTCGACCACTTAAACTTGCGTTAAACACATGAAACATCGCTACAACATCAGCAAAATAGGTTTGATGATTCGAAATAAAAAGGACATTGGTGTCTGGTAAATTTCTAATAATCTCCGAACCTTCGATTTGCAATTCATTAAATCCCCGATACCGCCTGTGCGTTACAGCACCAAAGATTCGGATTAGCCATTTTTTTATAAATAATAGGTGTCCGAAAGGATTTCTCTTCAACAATCCCATAAAATTGTGTGTTTTTTTGTGAATTTGGATTACAAACTTACGAAAATTATATTTGAAGTTAGAGGCTGAATTGTAACCTTATTTTAATGAAAACTAAGGGCTAACTGCTTTTATTACTCCAGTATTCTTGTTTTTGAAACAACACCTCTTTTACAACCTCTTTTAACTCACTCAGCATCATTGCCGTAGCACCCCAAACAATATGCTCTTCAATTTTGAAAGCAGGAATAGTGATATTATCAGCGTATGATGTGGACAAATTTGTTTCTACAACAAGCGCATCATCTAAAAAAACCGACAAAGGCAATTCAATAATATGTGCCACTTCAGAAGGTTGTGGAATAAAAACCAATTCTTCTTGACTAATACCCAAAAAAGGATACACCATGAAGTTGCTAGGCGGAATGTATAATTCTGTGAATGGTTTTAGAATTTCAATTTTATTCGGATGAATGCCCACCTCTTCATGCGTTTCCCGTAATGCTGTCGCTGCAAAGTTTTCATCATCTAGTTCGTACTTACCTCCTGGAAATGCTATTTGAGCCGAATGAACCCCTTTGTAGGAATTTCGGACAATCAATACCAAATGTGTCGTGTCATTTTTAGGATAAAAAAGCATCATTACTGCTGCAATTCGGGGGTCTTTATCTTCAATACTGCTGTTTTTCAAGCTATCTAATCGTTCCAGTGGAGCCATTTTTACATGTGCGTCAAAAGCTGGAAGCCTTGCTTCAATTAATTTAGGAACATACTGTAAAAATTCTTGAAAATTCATAATCAAAGTCTATTTTTGCAAGTGAAGTAGAAGTTAAATATAGTTTAAAAATACATTTCTACAAATTTTTCTATTACCCAAAAAAGGCATTACCCATGTACAGCAAAGAGGAAACACAGCGACTAAAAAGAGAATTCTGGATTGCATTCGCAGAGAAATATCCCAGAAAATGGGTTTTATATGACACTAAAATCAAGGATTTTTCTTTTAAATTTTATGTAGACAATAAAAAAGCACAAGTTTTAATTGATATTGAACATCGCAATGACGAAAAAAGACTTGCTTATTTTGAAAAACTCAAAGCGTTAAAAAGTATTCTCGAGGAGGAATTTATTCAAAACCTAGTTTTCGAAAAAGAACACACCCTTGAAAGTGGCAAAACTATTAGCAGAATTTGGGTTGAAAAACTAGGAGTCGGTGTGAGCAATCGCAACTATTGGGATGAAATATTTGACTTTTACAACGAAAAAATGAATGCTCTGGAACTATTTTATTTAGAGTACGATGATTTTATAAAGGATATTGAAAAACTATAAATTAGTAAACAAATCAAATACAAGTGCTTCGATACACTTTACTATACATTAAAAATATTATACACAATAATTCGATCTTCATAATTGATATACAATTGCTTCCTATTTTCTTGTTTTTTTCTAGTAATAATAGAAACGGTGCAATCTAGGCCCTCATTATCTTTGCAAGTAAACGAATACACAATGTCGGTATCATTCTCTTCTATAGGCTGATACTCTATGATTTCAAATAATTGAATAATCTGAGAATAGACTACAATTCTATTTTTATTAGTATCCAAAGAGACTAAAATGTTAACCAAATCTAAATCAGTCCATTTACCCCATTTCCCTTTTTCTGTTTTTTCTAAAACACTAAAGCCAGTGGTTTTAAACTTATAATTTTGCCCATAAGATTGCTGTAATCCCAATAGTAAAAATAAAAATCCGATATATATTTTAGCTTTCGTCATCTCTTAAAAATCAAAATTAATTACCTCTCTTTTAGCTGATTCAAAATCAGTCATCATTTCCTCTATAATTGCAGCGGCTGATTTAATATCATGAATTAATCCTGCAACTTGCCCAATCTCTAACTCTCCTTCAATTAAATCTCCCTCAAACATACCACGCTTCGCTCTTGCTCTTCCTAATAATTCTAGTAATTCCTCTTTACTCGGTCCTTTTTCATACAATTGCTGGACATCCTGATAAAATTTATTTTTAATTAACCGAACTGGAGCAAGCTCTTTTAAAGTCAATTGAGTATCGCCCTCTTTAACATTAAGAATTGTTTCCTTGAAATTATCATGTGCTGAAGATTCAAGAGATGCGGCAAATCTACTTCCTACCTGTACTCCATCGGCACCTAAAATCATCGTGGCTAACATTCCGCGTCCAGTAGCAATGCCTCCTGCGGCTATTAACGGAATTGTAATTTTTTCTTTAACTATTGGAATCAACGCAAGTGTAGTAGTTTCTTCTCTTCCATTATGTCCACCGGCTTCAAAACCTTCAGCAACAATTGCGTCGACTCCTGCGTCTTGTGCTTTTAATGCAAAAACAGAGCTACTAACTACATGAACAACAGTTATGCCATTTTCTTTCAAATAAGTCGTCCATGTTTTTGGATTTCCTGCCGATGTAAAAACAATCTTTACGCCTTCGGCTACGATAATTTTCATAATTTCTTCGATATTGGGATACAACATCGGAACGTTTACACCAAAGGGCTTGGATGTTGCCTTTTGACATTTTTGAATGTGTTCGCGCAATACTTCGGGATACATAGAACCTGCACCAATCAAGCCTAAACCGCCAGCGTTACTTACTGCACTGGCTAGTTTATAACCACTATTCCAAATCATTCCGCCTTGGACAATTGGATATTTAATCTTAAAAAGTGTTGTGATTTTATTCATGAACAAATTGAGCTATAATTTTTTAATTATTTTTCCTTTTTTTGAAAAACCATCCGTTTCCAAAATATAAAAATACAACCCTTCTTGTAACGATTTCAAAGAAATAGCTGCTGTTTCTGGCTTGATACTTTGCTCCAATACTTTTTGTCCTAAAATAGAGTAAATAGCAATTATTCCGTTTGTAAATTTTGCAGGTAATGCAAATGAAATAGTATCACTAGCTGGATTGGGATACACTATAAAATCATCATCATTATTTGATTCGATTGTTAATTGATTACGAACAGCCAAAGCAAAATCAGGTATACCATAGCCATATTGATTATTGGGCGCAGAAAATCTATCTGATGCCTTCACAATTAATTCTCTAATTTCTTGATTTGTTTTTTGAGGAAAGGCCTGCCACAAACAAGCAACCATTCCTGCCATGATTGGACTAGAGAAAGAAGTTCCATTAGCTGTTACAATATTTCCAGCAGGATCTGAGACTACTGCTGCTTGTCCTTGAGCCATGATATCTGGTTTAATTCTTCCATCAAAAGAAGGACCTATCGAACTGAACGAAGTCAAAATTTCTAAAGAGTTCACCGCACCTATTGCTAATACCGTAATACCATCTGCAGGAACTGCAATATAAGGATTAGAGGAATTACCTGAATTTCCAGCAGAAGTGACTAACAACATACCCCTACTAAATGCAACTTCTGAACCACGGGTCATAAAGGCAGTGCTTCCATTCATTTCGCTATACGTATGATTATAAGCTTGATTGTCAAATTCAAAATACCCCAAAGAGGTATTGATAATATCGACTCCTAAACTATCAGCTCTCTCTGCTGCTTCAACCCAAAGTGACTCTTCAACAGGATTTTCGGATGCTGTATCTTCTGTAATAAATAAATAATATGAAGCATCTGGCGCAGTTCCCACTAGTGAATTTTCCTTGTATCCGCCCATTGTGGAAAGCACTAATGTTCCATGTGAATCCGCGGTATACACATTTGGATTTCGTGACACATAATTATAACCACCCAAAATTTGATTATTATTTCTTAATCTCTGAAAAGGCTGTGCAGTATTTACACCTGGAAATCCACCATCCATTACTGCGATAATTTTACCAGAGCCTGTAAAGTTTTGTTGGTGCAAAGCTTGTCCATTGAGCATCTGAATTTGATTCGATGAAGAACCGTAGGCATAGTCAATCTTTATTTTCTGTGTTTTGTTTACTTTTTGAGCTTTTGAATTCTTCGCTATTCTTCCAATTTGGTTTAATGATTTATCCGCAAAATCAACTTTACTGACAAAAGATAGCGAGGCTAAGGCATTAATATTAGCTTGAGATCCCCGAATATGAAGGGCATTCAGCCACTTCGATTTTGCCATAACTGTTATGCCCGAAGCATTTTTTACCTGACTAATATACGCTGTTTCAACAGGAACATCTTTAAAATCTAATGGTATATTTTGATTGGTTCTTCTATCCAACGCTCTTTGAGATAGCATTTTTAGTGGATCATTAGTAAACGTTTGAGAATTAGGTTTGGCGTTAAAATAAACCCAAGCATCTTGTTGTGAAAAACCAGTTACACTCAATAATAAAAAAAGATAAAGGTAAATTTTTTTCATATTTAAATTTGTTATTTAAAGCTTTTATAATTTCAAATTTATGTGATGATTAATTAGTTTTAGCTTTCTTGAGTTTACAAAATTTCAAAAATCTATTCTGAAATCCTATTTTAAACGAAACACTAACTTAAGAAATTACTCCTGACCCAACTAATTCTTCCCCTAAATACCAAGCTACAAATTGTCCTTTGGTTATTGCAGATTGTGGCTCATCAAAAGCGACATACATACCATCTTCAAATTGATGCAAAGTAGCATGTTGCAATAGTTGTCTGTAGCGGATTCTTGCCATTACTTTCATCGTTTCTCCACTGAGTAAAGATAAATCTTTTCGAATCCAGTGCACCTCTGTTTTATCAATAAATAAGGCTTTTTTGAAAAGTCCTGGATGCTGGCTAGTTAATCCCGTATAAATCGTATTCGCTTCTACATCGGTAGCTATAATAAACAAGGGATCAGTTGTTCCGCCGACATTTAAGCCTTTGCGTTGTCCAGTTGTAAAATAATGCGCTCCTTGATGTTTCCCAACTACTTTACCCATTTGCGGGGTATAAAGTAGTGGAGCAGCAACCACTTTTAGCTCTTCTTCAATTGATAAAGCAGAGGTGCACTGGATTCGAAAAGATTTATCTTTACTCAACGGAGAAACAATGCAAGTAATGGCAAGAATTCGCTACAGGCAGCCATTGCAGCGTGCTACTTTGCATCA
>JAYTBZ010000408.1:0-11549 GCA_043736705.1 Flavobacterium sp.
AGGATATATAAGTTATTACTATAGTGACTGAAGTAAATTAAATCTAAACAAAATGAGCCCGATAAAATATCGAGCTCATTAGTATTAAAATTGATTATAAATTTATTAAACTTTAGAATGCAGTCTGGTGTAAAGAATTTAAAGAATAATGTACTTTTAATTGAAAGGTAATACTATAAAATTAAAACTTATTGGTATCTTAAACAAGCTACTTAATTCCTATTATCAAAAATTTTAGATCAAATTATTTTTCGATTAAAAAGTTTTATAATACAATCAATTTAAGTGAAAAGTCTAATCATTAAGATTCCAATTGTAATATTTGTAACTTATTTTTGCATTTGAACTTATTTTAATGGTACTGTACAAGTTTAAAAAATCTATTACATCACCTTTATTCTTAAAATCGGCAGCAAACCAATCAAATATTTTGGATACTTCAATTTTATTAGATGTAATAAAATTTTTAGATTTATCGTTAATGAAATTTTTGGTTACTGCAACAAATTGCTTTTCCAATTTTAATTCTGTAAACGCTTCATTTAATAATTCAGGACAAGATACCGATGCACAATTTATGGCAAAGTGAATGCGTGGTTCATTCATCTTGCGCAATATGTCATTTTCAATTTCTTCTAAACTGTATTTTTTGCCACCAATGGAAATAAATTTTTTGCTCCATGGATCAGCAATATCTTTAATGCTTTTAGTAGGGTAGTTATTTAAAATTAATTGCACCGTGTAAGCATTATATGCGTTTATCCAATACGCTAAAGTAGCATTTCTTGACCATGCCTTAGTGGGTGAATTACTTGATAATTCGTTTAAGTATAACTTCAATTCTTTACTATCTCTTTGAAAACCTTTGTAATTTACACTTCCATTACTTAAAACATTTTTTTGCAATAATGCATTCCATCTTGCATGGTTAACGCCAATAGCTTCTGCAGGAATAATTTTTACAGGAGTAAATTTTGCAGTTTCTGGATTTTTTTCGTTTTTACCACAAGAAAAAAATGGTAAAAATAATAAGGAAAGGAAAAACATTTTCATAAAAGTAGGTTTTTAAAGTTATTAGGTTGATTAAAATTATTTATAAAATTGGTAGTTATAGCTGTTGTTTTATAATTGGTTACTATTGTACTTTTTGTATTGACACATTTTTTAGCAATTGTATTTTATTTATTACATTAGGTAGTACTTGTAAATTTTGTTTTAGAAATTATGCAAACGCCGTTTTATGGTTTCATACTTTCACTAATTTTAATTGTTATTTCGCTTTATTCAATTAATCTATAAATTATTGTTATGTACGATAAATTATAGATATCGGTTTTAGTTAAAATACTTTTTTTAAGAATTGTTCAACTATTTATTTGAGAATACAATTTAGTTTTCATAAATCTTTGTACCATTTTTCAAATATTTACTCCAATTTTTATTAAACGTATGCACATTATCTGTCTCTAAACCGTTATTATCAATTACTTTCCCATTATTATTTTTCCATTCAAAAATTCCACCATAAAGATTGTAAACATTTTTATAACCCATTTTAAGTAGTTTTTCTCCAATTTTCTCGCTACGAACCCCAATGGAACAATAAACAATTATGTTGGCGTTCTTATTGGGTATTGCTGAAGTAATTTTATTTTTATCAAAATTATTATAGCCTACATAAAGGGCATCTTTAATATGACTTACATTAAATTCGCTTATTTCTCTGGAGTCTAATACAATAACCCCCTTTTTTGTCTGAAGTTGTTCCACAGTTATGTATGGAACAGTTTCACTATTTAGTTTTTCTAATACTTTTGGTATGGTCTTTTGTCCCAAACAAAATTGGTTAGCTACTAAAGACAGTAAAGCAAACAGATATTTCATTTTAAATATGTTTTTATAATAATCTAACATACGAAAAAAATGAGTAACCAGATAAAACATTTTTTCAAGTTTAGATATTATAAACTTAAAGAGCTGAAATTAGTATGAAGTAAAATAGAAATTCGTACTTGAAAAAAGATTAAATAACTTTCATATCCCACAAAAATTAATAAATATCTCCATAGCTTTCTTCGAGAAAAGATGATATTCTTTAGGATTTTATTGACCTTACTAGGAAATCACTAGTTCCTCAAGCCAGAATGGTATTTTCGCGCCAGTTGAGATATGCTTTTTTGATATCAGCTTTGGTCGCTGTTTTAGGGAGTTCGAAAATTTATAATAATCTATAAACTCTATTTCAGTTTTTTTAATTATTTTGATTGGGAAGATATGTGGGTTATTTTTGATTTTTTACGTTGAGCATAAAATTGGCTGTATCTGTATCGGCAGTTGTTCCGTAGCCATCTACCAATGTTCCCTTTTCACCGGTATTGCATTCAATAGCATACATAATAGAACTATCATCAGGATTAGATTCGCCTTCAAAACGATAGAAATTCACTATTTTTACTTCGTTACTTTTAAAGTGATTATTTGTTTTTAGTGAAACCATATTTTCCCCTTGGATTTCAAATTGAGAATGAAATCCTAATTTTTCTAAAGTATCCAGTACGACAACTAGACTATCCATATTTACTTTTTCCATAATTAGTGTTTTTTAATTGATTTAAATTCAGATCGAAATATTAATAGTCAAAATCTACCTATAAATCATTTTGTACCTGTTTAATACTGCTTGCATTCCCTGCTATTTATCAGCTTTATTTTTTCTACATGTCTTATTTAAGTAACTACATTATCGAAACCATAAACACCAGTATCCTTGTAGTTAATATCCCCATTGTGTTCAATCGCTATTTCAATGTCATTTTTATTTATGTTTTTTGACAAGGAAATGCAATACTAATGTTGTTCGTTATTCCCGTAATTCCTATGAGGTTGTTTAGTACATTTTTAATAGCTTCTTTCTGGTAGTTCCATTCGAGTTTGCCGCTCATAATTACCCATCCGTTTTCTACAATAACTGAAATTTTTTCGGAGGGGATATCCCAATGCCACTTAAAGGAGGTTTCAATAGCAGTTTGAATTTCAGCATCAGTTCTTTTATGCATAGTATTGCAAACCACTTTAATGTGTTCGATCACTTTTTTTACCCCAGCTACATTTTTAGCAGCTTGTTCCGCTTCGACTTTTTTGGCATAGGTATTTACTGAACCCGTAAGTGTTATTAAACCTTTATTTGCCATAACTCCAATTTCAGCAGCTTTCAAAAGAGGTTCCCAATTGATGGCATCTACAACGTTTTTCTGTAGTTCTTTATTACTTTTCATTTTGGAAAAATTTAGTTTGCAATTGAATACAAAGATGCATCATGTATATAAAGTCTCAAATGACCTAGCGTTCTTAAAAAAATGATCTTCATTACTTTACTTTAAATTCAGTAGTAGTAGTTTTGGTACAGGTAATACTACTTCATTTTCTGTCATAACCCTGTCTTCAAATGAATTGAAATTAGGAATCGTTATTCTGGCAATTTCGTATAAAGCCTCCTTTGCAAAGAAAGCTTGGTGCGGTGTAATCAAAACAGTATTGAAAGACATTAATCTTTCGATTTGGTCATCTTTTATGACTTTATCTGATAAATCTTTAAGAAACATATTATCTTCACAAAAATCAATACCTAAATACCCACTTTGTGCCGTTTTAAGTGCTTCGATAGCATCTTTTGTATTGATGATTGCTCCTCAGCTTGTATTTATGAATACTATAATTTTGAAAAAGTAGTAGTATAAAAAGGGGTCTTATTTTTTGGGGTTAATAAACAATGAATAGAGATAATTTCGGATAGTAGTTATAGTTTTTTTTAAAAAAATATTTCGATCGTTTTTGAAATAATGATATAAATTTTAAATTGTCCACTAAATAAAACTTCTTCAGCCCACTAATCTTAGACTTACATACTATTTATGCTGTAGTTGTTTATAAATGCGTTTTAATTTACAACCGCCAAACTATGTTTATGATTATGAAGCGTATTTGTCTTATTGAGTTGTATTTCCTTTCTACATTTTTCGACTGTTAGTCGTGCCATAAGATAACTTACGGTTGATTCTGCCCCTTGATTGAGATTGATATAATCTTCCTCCAGACCATCATAACATCCACCAGTACAAGGATTGTAAATGATTTGTTGTAGGTGATTATTTCCAAGAAACCAACTGAAAGCCATTTCCATTTTCTGTAAATAGGCCTTATTTTTAAAAGTGTCGTAAAATTTAGCTAATGCCAATATGGTATAAGCTACATCAATAGGTTGTTCGCCGCCAATTACGGCTTTGTTAACGGCTTTGTTATTGTGCAACCATCCCTTATTGGAAATGACTTTAATACTGTTTTTAGTAATTGTTTTTGATAACAAAAAATCGAAAGAAGTTTTTGCTATTTCTTTGTAAATCATTTCGCCAGTTGCCAGATAAGCACAAAGAATAGCTTCGGGTAAAATGCTGTTTCCGTACGTCATATAGCTTTCAAACCACTGCCAATTTGGTTTTGATTCGTGCTTGTACATCTGAACCAATCTGTTAGCCAATAGTTTTATCAGTACTACGTTTTCAAAAGTTTTTTCCTTTTTATTAGCGTAATAGATTCCTTTTATAGTAAAAGCCATTGCCCTAGTAGAGTGCATTTTAGACGTATTAGCTAAAGCAGATTGGATTGTTTTTCTTGCTTCTAAGATTAATGTTTTTGGCAACAAATTGCTCATAGAAACCATAAATCCTAAAGCCCAAATTGCTCTTCCGTTTGAATCTTCTAGGTTTTCACTATTTTGGTCTGTGAATTTTTTATGTTCGTTTACATAATTCAAAAATGTGCCGTCTTTTTGCTGGCAAAAGTGGATAAACTGGTAATATTGATTAATATAGATTAAATCTTTAGTATCATTCGTTAATTCAAAATGCTGACACATGGCTACCAAAGCTCTTGCATTATCATCGAGCGTGTAACCACTTTTTATATCTGGTTGATTAATGATAGAAAATTGTATCATTGCAAATGGACTGGTTAATGCCTTGAAATGTTTGAGGTTTATTTTAGGCATTCTATAATTTAGCTTTAATTTTTTCTGCAAAAATTTTTCAAATAATTTAGCATGGGCAATTGCCGAATTTTCCCAAGCCGTGGGTGCCATCTTATGAATACCATTATTTGAAATTTCTTTACATAACTTTGGATTATCTAATAAAATAGCTACTTGTTTTTCCAATTGCGCTGAATTTCCAAAGTCAATAATATTACCTCCACCATTCATTAATAATTCTACAGCATGTGGTATAGGGGTTGAAATCACTGGGCAACCACAACTTATGGCATAAGAAAATGTACCACTTACTGCCTGATTGGGATCTTTTGAGGTAAAAAGATAAATATCTGTTAGTTGTAAATAGTCTAGTAATTCATCAAGCGGCAAATAACTATTAATGAATTTTACATGATGCTGTAGCCCGAGTATTTCTATTTTTTGCTCCAGACTTTGACGGTATTTTTCGCCTTCATCTTGTACAACAGATGGGTGTGTTTTGCCTATAATCAAAAACAGGATATCCGGATTTTTATCAATGATAACTGGCATTGCGTCTAATGAGGTTTCGATAGATTTTCCCGAACTAAGCAAACCAAATGTTGAAATTATTTTTCTGCCTGATAATTTGTATTTTTCTTTTAAAACCTCTTTATCAATATATTTTACTAAATGTGTTCCGTGCGGAATAACAGTAATCTTATTTTTCAAAATGCCATAATCCTGTTCCAATAATTTTGCAGATGCATGGGTCATTACAATAAAAGAGTCTACAATAGCATTCATTTCGGTTATGTTTCTTTTCAGTAGCGAATCTGGATTGGGCAGTACCGTATGAAAAACAATGATAATAGGTTTATGTATCGCTTTTAAAAAAAGTATAAAATCTGCTTCATTGGTTCTAAACAAACCAAATTCGTGCTGAATCAATACCAATTCTAAAGAATGATTTACATTAATGTCATTTGCGAGTTTAGAATAAGAGATTTTAGTATCTGTTTCTAAAAAATAAGTTACTTCATAGCTGTAGGAATAGGTATTGTTTTGCATTTCTAGAGCTGCAATTTTAATATCGAATGTGTTTTGGAATTTGTTTTTTAATGCCAAAATTAAATCTTGTGAATAGGTTGCAATACCACATTCACGCGGTGGATAAGTGGTAACAAATAAAATTTCAGGCAAATTCTCCTTATCTTTAGGTGAAACTTTATCCAAACTGAAAAATTTGTCGTTTTGAACTGAATATCCGTGGTTGCGATTTGATCTTATTTTATTTATCATCTTGTTGTTTATAAAGTAATAATTCTTCAATTAATCCTGAAAAAGAGACAGAAGCACATGCAATTCTTTCATCTGCAGCACCATAATAGATGTACAAAGTATCGTTAAAAACTACTGCTCCACTTGGAAAGCAAACATTATTTACTTCGCCTTTTAGTTCCCATTCTAATTCTGGTTTGAATAAAGGATACGGTAAACGAGCGATTTCTATTCTAGGGTCTTCTAAATCCAGTAAAGCAGCGCATGCCGAATAAATGTATCCATCCAAACCATCCTTGACACCATGATATATAATTAACCATCCCTGATCTGTTTCTATAGGAGGACAACCACCGCCAACATAGCTAATTTCATGATCAAACTTTGAAGAAAGTACAACATGATCGTTAAAATGGGCCATGTAATCGTCGTAAAATAGTTCCGTTAAATCATTTAAATCTTCAATACCAACAAGAATCTGAATTTCTGGTTTGATCCTGTGCAATAAGTAAAATTTTCCGTTTATTTTTCTAGGGAAAAAAATCACATTCTTGTCCCACAGTAGTGATTTTTGTGGATGCTTTTCCAATTCAACATTATGCCTGTTGTAGCGGAAATATTTTTCATTGAGAGGAACGTCCTTTCCAGCGAGGCTGTTAAATTTTTCAAAACTAATCTGTGGAACTATAATTCCTTTTTTTTCAAAATGAATCAGATCTTTTGAAATAGCAAGACATCCTAAAGCATTAATCCCGTCAAAACCAGTGTACGTCAAATAGTAGGTGTCTTCAATTTTTACTATCCTTGGGTCTTCCATTCCATGACTTTCATATTCAAATTCGGGGAACAAAAGAGGTGTTTTTTTTCTATCTATTACCAATAAAGGACTTTCCAGTTTACAATATCCGATGCTTGAATGGTTGCCTACACGCACTGCTCGATAAAAAATATGTACAAAATCACCCTCTTTTATGGCTGCGGGATTCAGTACTCCTTCATTTTCAAACGATATAATCGTTTTTTCGAGTATCACGCCTTCTTTTTTGATTTGTATCATTTATTTTTTCTTTAATATGTTTTACCAATTTTAAAAATAGAGTAGCAATGAAATTATTTATAAAATTTTGACCTCAACCTTCTTGAAATACTCTGTAACAAATTCATGTTGTTTTTTGTCAGACATTTTATCAGCGTTTAAAACTTCAATTTTTATGCTGTCGAACAGATGATTTTGTCTTAAAAAATTAAATAATTCCGTCTTTGCATTGGTAGGACCAAGCAGAACTACCTCTGTAAAATCCTTAATAATAGCTGCCAATTTTTTATAATAGGCATTTTGTTTTTGCTGTTGTTTGTTGTGCATATCACTTTCACTACGTTGTAGCGTTTCATTCTTATCCTGATAGTCAAAATCAAGTGATATTGTTTCTGTGATTTTTATTTCATCCGAAAATTCGATAAGATGTGCATGGGCATGATCCATACAAATACCTAATTTTTTTATTGTTTTCATTTTTATTTCTTTAGTTTATCACTCTTCGATTAATAATTCATTTATAACATTTATGACACCAGATGTTTTCCATGCAATGCGCCCTGCTATCTCTTTCTGAGACCAAGAATCAACAATACCTTTTAAAATTATTTTTGAATCTAATACCTCTATTTCAATATTTCTTGAATCCAGAGCGTAATGGTTTTCTAATGCTAACCTGAGACTTGTGCTCTTAATTTCAATATCGATTTGTGATTTTATATCAATGTAATTACTAACCCCTTTAACCCCAATTAAATTTACAACAGCCTCTTTAGCAGCTTCTTTCTGATAATTCCATTCTAATTCACCTGAAAGGCTTACCCAACCATTTAGTACCCTGACTTTTATTGTGTCGTTTAAGGTATTCCAATTCCATCTGAAACTGGTAAGGATTTCAGCTGCGATTTCAACATCCTTTTTTTTATCCCAGCTATCTATTACTACATAAATTTTATTGATTACTGATTTTACTCCAGTAATTTTTCTCGTGCTGTTTTCGGCTAGTGTTCTCTTTGTGAAATCGTCTACTACCCCAGTAAGTGTAACTACTCCATCATCCGAGATTACGATTATATTACTATCGATAATGGGCGATTCCCATTTTAATGAATTAGTGATATCCTTTTCTAAAATTTCATCGGTTTTCATTTTCTATTTATTGAGAATGAAAAGATGAATTCATTCTGTATTATGGCAAAATTGGAAAAAATACTATCGAATTGAAATGAGACTGAGGAGTACTATAAGTGATTTATATCACTTAATTAGAACTATAAGAGTAGTGAAATTATAGAAGAGTCAATTATACAATATATTATGGCAATTGTGTAAAAGTTTAGATGTTTAAAAAGATCATATTTACATAGTGTCAATACTCTTTGGCAATAAATAGTTATGGAAAATGCTGCCTTATTACATGCTCTAGTACATAACGCCATTGACGGTATTATAACTATTGATGATTTTGGAACTATAGAAAGTATAAACCCGTCAGCTTGTAAACTATTTGCCTACTCAGAAGAGGACGTTTTAGGCAAAAACATCTTAATGCTTATACCTTCACCTGACTGGGAGACTCATAATAACTACCTCCAAAATTATAGAGAGAATGGAGAAGGTCATATTAAAGGTATTGGAAGAGAACTTATGGGCAAAACTAAAGATGGTTACCATTTCCCGTTTAGACTAGGAGTAAGTGAAGTTAACTATGCCGGTAAAAGGATTTATGCTGGATTCATACATGATCTGAGCCAACAAAAAAAAGATGAAGAGTACTTAAAAAATTATGCTTCCCATCTGGAAGAGCTTGTAGAACAACGGACCAAGACACTTAACGATACTATAAGTGCTCTTGAGAAATCAAAAGAAAAAGTAAGCGCCACTTTAGAGAAAGAAAAGATTCTCAGTAAATTGAAAAATAGATTTTTATCAATGGCTTCTCATGAGTTTTGTACCCCATTAAGTACTGCACACTTATCAGCATCTTTAATTGAAAAATATTCCGAAACATTAGAAAATACAAATATTACAAAACATGCAGGTAAAATTATTAGCGCAGTGACAAATCTAACCACTTTATTAAATGACTTTTTATACACCGAACAATTAGAAGTAGGTAATGTGAAAGCGAAACAGACTTGTTTTGACCTAGTACAATTAGCCGAAGAAATTACGGAAGAGATGCAATTGTTGGCAAAAGGAGAACAGCAAATACATTTTACACATTACGGTATTCAAAAGTTAATCAATCTTGATCAAAATTTAATTAAGAACAGCATTATTAATTTAATTAAAAATGCTATGAAATATTCTGCGGATACCTCTTGTATTGATTTTACAACTGAAATTAATGATACCCATTGTATTATTAAAGTAAAAGATGAAGGGATAGGAATTCCAGAAGAAGATCAGCAACATTTATTTGAGCCTTTTTTCAGGGCACATAACACAGGCAATATTCCTGGAACTGGACTTGGTTTAAATATTGTTGCCCGATATATTGCCTTAATGAAGGGTACTGTTTCGTACAGCAGTACTCTAAATAAAGGAACATTATTTACACTAACATTTTCTATGATATGAGCAAAGTATTGGTAATAGAAGACAACATTGAAATAAGTGAAAATATAGTTGAAATCCTTGAATTGGCAGACTATGAAGTAATTGTAGCGAAAAATGGAAAACAAGGTGTCGAAATGGCTACTATGAATTTACCAGATATCATTCTTTCTGATATAATGATGCCAGAACTCGATGGATATGGTGTATTATACCTTCTAAATAAAAATCCAGAAACCACAACTATTCCCTTTATATTCATTACCTCAAAATCGGAACGACTTGATTTACGTAAAGGAATGGAAATGGGTGCAGATGATTATCTTACAAAACCATTTGGCAGGTTAGAACTTTTAAATGCTATCGAAACTAGGTTAAAGAAAAAGGACTGTCAACACCTTTTTTATAGTAAATCATTGGAGAATTTTGATAGGATTGTATCACAAAATAATGGATTGACTGAATTAAAGAAAATTATATCCGAGCTAAAAACTAGATTGTTCAAAAAGAACCAGATTATACATTATGAGGGAGACCATGCCACGGGTATTTACCTAGTAATATCAGGCAAGATTAAGACCATTAAAATGACCGAAGATGGACGCGAATTGATGACAGGTATATACCAAGCTGAAGATTTTTTGGGCATCAACATAATTCTTTCAAATAATACACATAATGATACTGCAACGGCGCTTGAAGATAGTTATTTGTGTTTTTTTCCTAAAACGCAATTTGATGAAATGTTGCGACTATATCCCGATGTTGCAGGAAAGTTTATTGAAATCCTATCCAATGAAATTCGTAAAAAAGATGGGGATCTTTTGCATCTCGCTTATCAATCTGTTCGGAAAAGGATTGCAGAAGCTATTCTACGCTTATACAAACAGCACGAAGATGGAATTGATACATTAAATATTAGCAGAGACGACTTGGCTGCATTATCAGGAACAGCCGCTGAAACAGTAAGCCGTACACTAACTGAATTTAAAAATGAAGGATTGATTGAGAAAAAAGGGAGTACCTTAAAAATACTGAATGTGGATAAAATGAGTAAAATGAGAAATTAGCGAAATAAAGTAAACGGCAGTCTAAAGTATAGGTACACATATACTTAATGAATGTAGTGCAATAGTCGCTCATTAGTCTGTGTTAATATTTCTTTTAAGAATATAACAACTACAAGTCTCTAAAGTCATTTGATTTTAGAGACTTTTTTTGAACAAGCAGAATGAATATTGCTTAATTTCCTATGCATCTTTATTTACTAAAATTATAGATTCAATTATTTTAAGGTTTTCAGAGTCAAGCCTAATGGTGATTTGTTTAGTAAAATTAGAATAAAGACAGCTACTCAATCTTCTATTTATCAGCTCAGTACTACATAATCTAAATTGCATCTAAAAGTAGTAATTGCATAATTTTATTAAATAATTTTGTAAAATACAATCTGTGAATATGAATTAAATTTGAATTAATAGAAGATTTCAAGAATTTAACTTGCTTTAAATGTTGAAATAAAGAAGTATAAATTTTGAAATGTCCTGGCTACTTCAAAATATTTAACTAATAAATTTTATTAAATGAAAAATTCACAGGATGAAAAACAGCGCGATTTGTCTCTTAACAAATCAGATGGAACCAACAAATTCCTGACTACCGATCAAGGTG
>JAYTBZ010000409.1:0-2353 GCA_043736705.1 Flavobacterium sp.
CGTTTATGATCCGGAAAATTTTACTTTTTCGCAGTCAATTAATGAAGTGCAAAGACATGATTTTGAAATTGAAGATTATGTAGACCAGCAAGTAAATTCCTCTGTTGACTATGCGTATACTTTTAAACCAAAGCCTGTAGAGCCTTTTACGAAGACAAAATTTATGAAGAAAAGTAATTATTGGAAGTTATTAAGAGATTTCAATTTTAATTATTTGCCTTCTAATATCTCTTTTAATACGAATATAAATAGACAATACAACCGTCAGCAGTTCAGACAAGTGGATGTGGAAGGAATAGGACTAGATCCTTTATACCGTAGAAATTTTGCCTTCAATTACCAATATGGTTTTAATTTTAATTTGACTAAGTCATTGAAGTTAAACTACACGGCTTCGTCCAGCAATATTGTCAAAAATTATTTGAATGAAAATAACGAGCCAATCGATACTTTTACTATTTGGGATAGTTATTGGGATATTGGTGATCCCAATCAGCACATGCAGCAATTAGTGGTGAATTATGAAATTCCCATTAATAAAATTCCAGTGTTTAGTTTTATCAAAGCTAATTATACGTACACGGGTGATTACAGTTGGCAGCGAACTTCTAATGCGTTATCTCAAATTAAAATTGATGGAACAGACTACAACTTAGGGAATACGGTGCAAAATGCAAGCTCTAATAATTTGAACGCAACAATGAATATGGATATGTTGTACAAATATTTGGGATTGACTAAAAACGCAAATAAATCAGCCCCAAAACCAAAAGTAGCTGCGCCCAAACCAGGTGAGAAAATAGTAAATACAAATTCAAATCAGGTTTCAAAAAACAGTGAATTTTTGGATGGTTTCATAGGTGTTTTAACTAGTATTAAAAATATTCAAATGAATTACACCCACAACAGCGGTACCGTTTTGCCAGGATATACTCCAGGTGTTGGGTTTCTGGGTTCATCAAGACCATCGTTAGGTTTTATTTTTGGTAGTCAAGATGATGTTCGTTACGAAGCGGCTAAGAACGGTTGGTTGACAAACTATCCTGATTTTAACCAAAATTTCTCTCAGGTTACTAATAAACTATTTAAAGCCACGGCCAATGTAGATTTGTTTCCAGATTTAAAAATTGATTTGACGCTTGATCGTGCCTATTCTCAAAACTCTTCGGAACAGTATGATGTTACAAATGGAGTATATAACCCGAGATCACCATATGATACCGGTATTTTTTCAATTTCTACTGTGTTGATAAAAACATCTTTCTCAACCAGTGATGAAAATTCATCTGCAGCATTTGATGATTTTAGACAAAACCGACTAATAGTAGCAAATAGATTGGCATCACAACGCGGTATCGACATTAGTAATCCAAGTAATTTGGATAGTGAAGGATATCCTATTGGTTATGGCAAAAACAATCAAGCCGTTCTACTTCCTGCGTTTTTAGCAGCGTATTCTGGTGGCAATGCAGGTGATGTTTCGCTCGGTATTTTTAGAAATTTCCCTATTCCAAACTGGTCTATAAAATACAGTGGCTTGATGCGTTATGGCATCTTTAAAAAGAATTTCAAACGGTTTTCATTGCAGAGTAATTACAGAGCTTCTTATACTATTAATGCGTTTAGATCTAATTTTGAATTTGATAAAGACCCAAATGGAGTGGATGCGAGCGGGAATTTTTTCAATAAAACAATCATGTCCAATATTAACTTGGTGGAGCAGTTTAATCCTTTGATGCGAATGGATTTCGAGTTAAAAAGCTCGTTAAAAGTTTTAGCCGAAATCAAAAAAGACCGCGCGTTATCCATGAGTTTTGACAATAATTTATTAACAGAAGTTAAAGGTATTGAGTATGTTGTAGGAATGGGTTATCGTTTTAAAGACGTGATTTTCTCTTCGAGATTAGCCGATAATCCAACCGGAATAATTAAAAGCGACATCAATCTTAAGGCGGATATAACCTATAGGAATAACCAAACAATAGTGCGGTATTTGGATTATAACAACAATCAATTAGCAGGAGGACAAAATATATGGTCTATTACAGTTAAAGCAGATTATGCTTTTAGCAAAAACCTAACTGCCATTTTCTATTATGACCATTCGTTTTCAAAAGCCGTAATATCAACTTCATTTCCGTTGACAAATATTCGTTCTGGAATTACGATTCGCTATAATTTTGGAAATTAATTTTTTATATTGAGAACCATTTTTGAGTATAAGATTGTTACATTTGTGTCAGAAAATTTAAATCATCAATAATTAATTATCAATTACAATTTTTATGAACATACCAGTAAATTTAAAATACACTAAAGATCACGAATGGGTTAATATTGATGGCGATACTGC
>JAYTBZ010000410.1:0-2351 GCA_043736705.1 Flavobacterium sp.
TCGCTCTTTTATTGGAACGAACAATAAAAGCGGTGTCTTCTATACTATAATTACTGTAGGCAGAATTGATGGCATCTTGTATATCGTACCCATCGGTCAGCCGAACTATATCTTTGAATTTTTTGACATCAAATTTGAATTCATCGATAAAAGAATCTTTTAATAATTCTCGAAGCTCTGTAGCGTTATGCAAAATCCCGGAATTTTCTTCCTGACGCATGACTTCGTCCAACTCGATATGCTCTACTTCCTTATCATAATTCATTCCCAAAGTTTGAATATCTAATGCGGGGCTTATATCTAAATTCACTGGAGGCAACTGAGCGGTATCACCCAATAAAATCATTTTGCAATTGGTTCCCGAATACACATACGAAATCAAATCATCTAATAAAGAACCATTTTCGTATAATTTTGAATCCGAATTGGTATCTGAAATCATTGAAGCTTCATCGACGATAAAAATCGTGTTCTTGTGTTTGTTTTGTTGCAACGTAAACGAAACGCCTCCACCAGAAGATTTCTTGGGAAAGTAGATTTTTTTATGAATTGTAAAAGCTGGTTTATTCGAATAATTCGCAATTACTTTGGCCGCACGACCCGTTGGTGCCAATAAAACATATTTTTTATTAATGTCCAATAAACTGTTTACAATTGTGGATATTACCGTTGTTTTTCCTGTTCCTGCATATCCTTTTAATACGAATATGCTTTTATTATCAGTTTCGGTTAAAAAAATCGCTATTTTTTGAAAAAAAATATCCTGTTTATACGTGGGTTGAAAAGGGAACTTTTTTTGTAAAAGACTATAAAACAAGGAGGAATTCATGTAGCGAAATTTTAATACAAAGTAAGTGAAAAATATCAATTGCAGTGGCAAAATTCAATTGCAATAGCAAAGTCTTATGAAAATATAAATGCTACACCACAATTAGAACTGCAAAGCAAAAAAGAATCCCTTTGCCATTTATGAGAAATTCTATAATCTAAATTGAGATAATAAATCTTATGTAAATTGAACTTTGCTATTGTTATTGCAATTGAGTTTTGTAATTGATTTTTGCCATTGCAATTGATATTGTTATTGATTTTTAAATTTGTAAGTTTGCGTTGTTGAAAAAATCAATAGTATTATGGACATTGCCGAAAAAAAAAATAAAAAACTTTCCATTCAAGTTTCCTTGACCGGACTTTCTTTTTGTTGTTTTGATACGTTAAATAATACGGTGACATCCGTTAATGAAGTCTATTTTGATACGTTTCATAAAGCCACGAAAATTGAGGATTTGTTTGCCAATGCTTTCAAAGATTATCCGGAATTGAAAGAGTCGTATGATGAAATTTTGGTGATACACAATAACAACCTTTCTACTTTTGTTCCAGAACCGTTATTTGACGAGAACTTTTTAGGCAGTTATTTGCAGTACAACACTAAAGTTTTTGAAACTGATTTTTTCGCTTTCGATGAAATTCCAAACTATCAAATGAATGCGGTTTACATTCCGTATGTAAATATCAATAATTTTTTCATAGATCAATTTGGTACTTTCGATTACAAACATGCCAATAGCATTTTAGTTTCTAAACTTTTGGTAGCATCCAAAAATAAGGATTATAAAAAAATGTTTGTACATATTAATACAGGTCATTTTGAAATCATTGTGGTTCATCACCAAAAATTAGTGTTTTTCAACTCATTTGATTACAAAACGCCCCAAGATTTTTTGTATTACATTTTATTCACTGCTGAACAATTGAATTTAAATCCCGAAAATTTCCTATTGGAACTAATCGGAAATATAGATACTGAAAGTGATTATTTTAAAATCGCTTACCAATACATTCGCAACGTTTCCCTCATTGATGTGGAAGATTTGCGGTGGAACAATTATTTTTCTGAGGCCGAAAACAGAAATCATTTTATACTTTTCAATTCATGAGAATCATTTCAGGAAAATACAAAGGAAGACGCATTTTTCCACCAAAAGGCTTACCCGTGCGTCCCACAACAGATATGTCTAAAGAAGCATTATTCAATGTTTTGAACAACCATTTCAGTTTTGAAGGATTAAAAATATTAGATTTATTCGCAGGAACAGGAAATATTAGTTACGAATTTGCCTCGAGAGGATGTACGCCAATTACTTCTATTGATGGCGATTATGGTTGTGTAAAATTCATCAAGCAAGTGGCTGCCGAATATGATTTTAATATCGCCGCTACAAAAAGTGACGTTTTTACGTATTTAGAAAGATGTAAAACGTCTTATGATATTATTTTTGCAGATCCTCCTTATGCGTTAGATCAAAAAACTTTTGAAAAAATTGTGGTTTTAATTTTCGAAAAAGAAT